>JAIBAG010000013.1 GCA_019695305.1 bacterium | reverse complement strand
TTTTGCTTCACAACAGGAGCTAATTCTGAACGCAATAAACCCAAAACTTGATGAGGCGCTACAAGCACCAACGACTGAAATTTACCTGTAGAAGATGCTTTGAGCAGATCGTTTGCTAATGAATGAATAAATCGTTTTTGGCTATCTTTGGTACTTGCCTCTTTACCATGCGGAACTTTATGGTGTCCTTTTGAAAAATCATGAATTGTGACTAGCTGATAACCCGCTTCTTTTTCAAAACCCTGATAAATACGAGCCTGCGTATGATTTAAAGTAACGATCCAACGATGATTATTTTTATGATGAAATGACATGTTTTCTCCTTTTGTCTTTGTATAAAAGGAGACGTTAAAATTGAAAATGACAAAACCAATGAAAATAACTGATTTAAATCACCTCCAACACTGCCTAAAATTTAAGCAGATAAAAACAAATATTTTTTAAAATAAAATCCTCCCATTTTGAGAACATACCATTGCAATATGCCAAGAGAGATCCTGCTAACCCATGAAAACTAAATCTTATTATGTGCAAACTGTGTAAAAACGGAACCTGTAGCATTTTTATACATACCCGCTAATCCTTATTTGACGCGGCATTCCAGATAGGCAAATCCACTAACATACCTTGCCTGTTTTACAGAAATAAAATTAAAATATTTTTGGGTACAAGGAGGGTTTAATGAAGGGCATTATCTTCACAGTTTTTAACAAGCTGGTTGAGGAAAAGTTTGGGCTTGAAACCTGGGACAAGCTCATTCTTGCTGTAAAGCCCAAGTCGAAGGGAGCCTACACCACGGCGGCTACTTATGAAGATAGCGAACTTTTTTCTCTAGTGGGCGAACTTGCGAGCACAACTAAAATTCCTACAACCAAACTTATTAAGACCTTTGGATCATACACTCTTCTTACGCTTTCTAAAATCTATCCCGCATTTTTTGAGGGAAAAACTCTTAAAGAATTTTTAACGAGTATCGATCAAATTGTACACGTAGAAGTTAAAAAACTTTACCCCGATGCCGGCCTACCCAAATTTAATTATGAAAATCCCTCACCAAACGAACTTGTCATGAACTACGAATCGCCGCGTAAATTATGCGTGCTGGCCGAAGGGTTAATTGAAGGAGCTGCCCACTATTATAAAAATAAAATTACTATAAATCATCCTCTGTGCATGCACAAAGGAGCTCATCACTGTCGTTTAGAAATTAAAATTGGAGATTAAATTATGATTACCGATTTTAATAAACATATTGAATTACTTACACGTCAGCTTGAACGTGAAAAACTGGCACGTACGCAAGCCGAAAGTTTACTGGAACAAAAATCTCTTGATCTTTATGGCACTCAAAAAAAACTGGAAGAACAATATCTTCATCAGCAACAAAATAACGCCGAACGTGAATTGCTGTATGAGATTATGATTTACGTTTTAGAAAACCACAGTTTTTGCGATATCATGACCTTTTTCGTGAACCGCATTGGCCAAATGACCAATTGGGATGTAGGGCATGTATATGTTCCTACTCAGAATGAACCCGTACGACTGGAATCACAAGGCATTTGGTATTCATCTAAAACAGACGAATTTGCCGATTTTAAGGAACTAACTTTTAACACTGTATTTGATTCTGGCGAGGGCTTACCCGGACGCGTGTTTCTATCTCAAATGCCCCACTGGATTGAAGATATTGAAAACGATCCCAATTTTTTACGTGCACAAATACTAAAAGACATAAAATTAAAATCGGCTTTTGCCGTACCTATTCAGGTGGGCGATAAGCTTGTGGCTATTGCAGAATTTTTTACACTCACCAAAACAACGCGCGATAACAAAATGCTTAAAATTGTGGAAATGGCCGCCATGCAATTAGGCATGTCACTCGAAAAGCAGGAGTCTCAAGAAGAACTCGAAAAAAACAATGTGGCACTCGAGAACACACTATCTAATTTAAAACAGGCCCAGGCACAACTGGTTCAATCCGAAAAAATGGCAGGCCTTGGGGTACTCGCCGCCGGAGTCGCTCACGAAATTAATAACCCGGTAGGCTTTGTAATGAGTAACCTGTGCACGCTTAATTCTTATGTAAGCTTATATAAATCTTTAAGCGACAAGCAGGATAAACTTATCGATCTCTATCGCACCAGCAGCAATCAACTGGCCATTCAGGGATACCTTAACGAAATTGATATGCTGAAAAAGAAGGAAGATCTTAATTTTGTTAACGAAGACATCGATATTCTTATTAAAGAATCTACCGAGGGAATCGAGCGCGTTCGTGATATTGTGCAGGGGCTTAAAAGCTTTGCCCGCTTAGACGAAGCCGACTTTAAAGATGCGGATATTAACGAGGGGATTGAAAGTACACTTAAAATTGTATGGAACGAAATTAAATACAAATGCACACTTGAAAAAAAGCTCTCCCCTGTTCCTCTTATCCGCTGCTTTCCCGGTCAACTCAATCAGGTTTTCATGAATTTAATTGTAAATGCCTCACAAGCTATTAAAGAAAAAGGAACCATCACCATCGAAACTTTTTCCGATAACGATTCGGTATCTGTAAAAATATCGGATACAGGCCATGGCATTGCCCCTGAAAATCTGGAAAAAATATTTACTCCCTTTTTCACAACCAAGCCAACAGGCAAAGGCACAGGGCTTGGGCTATCGATATCGTACGGTATCATTGAAAAGCACGGTGGAACAATCAAAGTGGAAAGCACCGTGGGTGTGGGAACAAGCTTTATTATTACGCTTCCCAGAGAGGGGGCTCAAAATGCAGCTTAACACGTGCACCATTTTACTGGTGGATGACGAAACCAATATTCAAAATTCAATCAAACGCATTTTACGCAGCGAGCCCTATTTTATTATTACAGCAAGCAGTGCACAGGAAGGTTTGGAAAAATTTAAAGAATACGACATTCAACTTGTTGTATCCGATTTTAAAATGCCGGGCATGAACGGAGTTGATTTTTTAAAAGAAATCCGCCGTATGCGACCAGAATGCATACGCATCATTCTATCGGGCTACGCCGATTCGGCAGCTGTGAGTGAAGGGCTAAAAAATAGAGATATTAATCTTTTTATTAACAAACCATGGAAGGATGACGATTTAAAAGACATTATTCGGAGGGGACTTGCACCTTTTTTTTAGTCTCTTACAAAAAATATTTTGTGCAGAATGCACAAAATATTTTTAGATAAGAGACTTATCCCGTTTATCGGGGTTTGGGCTTACACGAACCAGTCTAAAAGGCTGATTAACACTTCTACTTTGTTCTGCACAACGGAACAAAAAATGGAGGGAATATGAATTTAAGAAATGTACTGATAGTTGATGATGAACAGGGAATCCTGAATTCTCTAAAACGCTTACTGCGCCAGGAACATATAGAAATTGACACCATCAATTCACCACTCGAAGCCCTTAAAATGGTGGAAAAGAAAAATTATACGCTTGTGATATCTGACCAACGTATGCCCGAAATGGAAGGCGCCGAACTGTTGGAAAAAATCAAAGAAATCTCACCTCAATCGGTTCGCATTTTATTAACCGGTTACACCGACATCAAAGCCGCCATGGATTCGGTAAATAAAGGCGGCATTTACCGCTTTTTAACAAAACCCTGGAATGATGACAGTTTAAAATCGGAAGTGCGCGCAGCACTCCAATATGCCGAGCTGGAACAAAGCTTTATGGGCAGCGTAAAAGCTTTGTCGTTAGTTTCTGAAAAAGCCAATTCGTTTATGGGACATCACTCTAAACGTGTAGCTAAGCTTGCTGTGGAAATTGCCAAGAAAATGGGACTAAAAGCCAAGGATATTTTTCAAATTGAAATGGCGGCCCTCCTGCATGATGTGGGTAAAATGCTGGTACCCTCCCCTATTTTAGAAACAAAGGAAGACAAATTAAAAGATACCGAACGAGCCATCTTAAAACGCCATCCCGAATTTGGAGAAGGCATTTTGAGAAGCATGCCCAATTTACTGGAAGCCAGTAAAATTGTGCGCCATCATCACGAAAACATGGATGGCACGGGCTATCCCGACCGCTTGCAATCGTCGCTTATACCAGTTGGAAGCCGCATCATTGCAGCGGCAGACGCTTTTGATAAAGCCTTAAACACCAAAGAAGTCTTTAAATCATCCACACTGGAAAATGCTCTGGAGTATGTCACCAGTTTAACGCCCAAAATTTTGGATAAATCTATTGTTTTGGTTTTAAAGGAATGTGCCCGTGGCTTTTTAATAAACCGCGATTACGATAGTGAAATAGAAGTAAAACCCTACGATTTAACTGCCGGCATGACTTTATCGCGCGATATTAAAACACTTACAGGTGTTTTACTTTTGGCCAAAGACACTTTAATAACGGCCGAAAATTTTCTGCAAACACAAAAATATTTGGCAGCCCATCCCTTTATTGAAGGCATTTTTGTTTTTAGAAATAATCCCCTCAAAACAGATAAAGGAGTTTCTTATGAAAACACAGCTGCTCCAGCATAAAAAAGTGTTATTTGTGGATGATGATGAAAACACAGCTCATTCGGTTAAACGCTGGCTTAAACTACATGCCATTCAGTGTCATGTTACCACCAAAGCGCAAGAATTAACTCGTTTTGCCAAACGTTTCAGACCCGATCTCATTTTACTCGATTTACACATGCCCCAAATTTCGGGGTTAAGTTTATTAAAGCGTTTAAAAAAAAGAAAAGATTTAAAAGATATACCCGTGATTATGCTCACCGGCAATACCGACAATACTTTGGCTTTAGAATCAATTAATTTAGGGGCACGCGGCTATGTGGCCAAAAGTCATATGGTGAAAGATTTGATACCGATGATTTATGAGTATGCATAGGAAGTGGAGTTACCACTTCATCTCCAATAAAAAAGCCCCTAAAATAGGGGCTTTTTTATTAAGAAGCATTCAGCTCTTTCATATTGACAATACAGGTCTTTTTTGTAAAAAGGGTCCCTCTTTAAGAATAAAGATTGCGGGAGCCCGATAAATCGGGACAACCCGGCGTTAGATTTTAGCAAGTGCGGGAGTAGCTCAGTTGGTAGAGCACTTCGTTGCCAACGAAGATGTCGCGGGTTCAAGTCCCGTCTCCCGCTCCAAACAAAAAAAGCCCACTATCGTGGGCCTTTTTTATTTCTACAAACTACTCCAAAGCCAGCTCAATACTGCGTTTTTCCAGCGAATACCCCACTACTCGCACCTTCACCTTATCCCCAATCTTATACTTCTTCTTCCGACGGCGACCAAACATTTCAATCCGGCCTTCATCAAAGATATAATAGTCGTCGTTTAAGTCTTTTACATGCACTAGCCCTTCCACAAAATGAGGGGTGAGTTCAATAAACAAACCAAATTTGACGATGCGACGTATACGTCCGTGAAACACTTCGTTCACATGATTGCGGATAAAAAACAGGCGATTCAAATCTAAAATTTCACGTTCGGCCTCCATCGAATTCCGCTCGGTTTTGGAGGTAGCCTGCCCTACCCGCGCCAAAAATTCGGGCGAATATAAAATCTTTTCCTTTTTAATCTTGGTTTTAACCTTCACGCCTACTTTTTTATTTTTTACCGTAAACTCGGCTTCAATTATTCCTTTATCGGCACGCTGAACCAAATCTTTAAGCAAACGATGAACAATAAGATCGGGATAACGCCTGATGGGTGAGGTGAAATGAGAATAATGGCGCAAATTTAAACCAAAATGACCCAGCGTTTCTTCGCTATACTGAGCCTGCTTCAGCGAGCGCAAAAACATAAAGTGCAAAAACTCTTCCATGGGATGCCCTTTAAGTTTTTCCATCACGGGTTTAAAATCGCCAGGCTCTTTTAATTTGTGTCGGTCGGTTTTAAAACCTAACAAATGCAGAGTTTGCAGATAGGCATAAAGTTTTTCGGGGTTTGGTTCATCGTGCACACGATACAGCGCCGGTACTTTTAAAGCACAGAAAAGTTCGGCTACAGCCACGTTGGCCGCAATCATAAATTCTTCGATGAGCTGATTGGCAAAAAAACGTTCGGCAACGGCGATGGTTTCTACATCCCCTTCGGGCGAAAACACCACCTGAGCTTCGGGCAATTCAAAATCAAGCGTACCTCGTTTTTTACGCTTTTGCATGAGAGCCTGTGCCAGATGCTTCATATTAATCAAGCTCTCACGCACTTCTTTATCGTAATGATCGGATGGTGTTTCTCCTCTATCAAAAAAAGCCTGAATATTTTCGTAAATGCCCCGCTTGGCGCTTTTAATAAAACTTTCGTAATAACGAGCAGACTTAAGCGTGCCTTCGGTATCGTAAAAAAGCTCACTGGTGAGTGTAAGACGAATTTCGTAAGGCTTAAGACTGCACATTTCGTTGGAAAGTTCCTCGGGCAGCATGGGAATAACGCGGTTAGCAAAATACGTGGAATTACCACGAGAGAGCGCTTCGGCATCCAGCGCCGTTTTGGGTTTTACATAATGAGCCACATCGGCAATGCTCACATATAAACGATACCCCCCCTTTTCTTTAAGCACACACACTGCATCATCAAAATCACGCGCATGGAGTCCATCAATAGTAATAATGGGGAGTTTGGTAAGATCAACGCGACCAGCCAGATCTTTTTTAGTAATTTTTTTGGGTGTTTTTTCGGTTTCGTGACGAACAGCGTCGGGAAAATCGGGCGAGAGATTATGTTTTGCCAGCACCGCTTCAATTAAAGCTTTGTCGGATTTGGCATTGCCAATAATGCGCAATACCTTGCCCTTCATGATAGAATGATGTGCTGAGGGATAAGACGTCACCTCCACTAAAACTAAATTACCCAAATCGTCGTGACTTATTCCTTCGGCATCCACCACAATCTTAAGTTCGTCGTTAAAATCGCGATTAGTAACCACATAATGTTTGCCTTCACGGCCTAAGATACCAACCCAAGTTTTTCGGCCACGTTCTAAAATTTCCACCACACGGCCACTGCGCCCCTTGGGATCTTCCTCCCAAACAACAGCAACCTTATCTTGTGAAAGTGCTCCGGCCATATATTTAGCCGGAATAAAGACATCCTGCTCGCCTGATTTTTCGGGAATTAAAAATCCAAATCCATCGTAATGCATTTTGAGGGTGCCAATGAGACGGTTATCGTTTGAAAGCGCTTGATAAATTTTGGGAGCAACTTTGATAATTTTGCCGTCTCCCGCCAAACGCTTAAGCAGATTTTTAACATCCTTTTTATAAACGGGTTTAATTTTAAGAACTTTGAGAATTTCTTGGATGTGGAACGCGTGATTGGGTTTGACATTGAGAAGTTTGAGGATGTTGTCTTTCATATAAAAGAAGTAAGCGAGTTTAGCTGTGAGTACAAGGGAAATCCCTTGGGAAATTGCTTGCAAAAGCCTTGAGCTGTATCTATATCAACTTCCTGCTGTAAGCGCGGGTGGTGGAATTGGCAGACACGCTAGATTCAGGTTCTAGTGCTCGAAAGGGCATGGGGGTTCAAGTCCCCCCTCGCGCATTTTTTTCTTAAGTTATAGACGTGCCTGTAAGGCGCGGCTAGAACTTTAGAAAAAAATTGTCCTTGGCCCAAAGGGACAAGGGCATTTTCCCAATAAAGCATTAAGGGCGCATATTTCAGACAACCCTTGCCCCCTATCCCCATAAAATCCCCGTAATTCTTCTTGCAAAGTATTTAAAAACCTTTTAGTTTTCGGCCCACGTCGTCAATATGGGCGGCATTTCAATAAACCTCAAGGAGATACTATGAAAAAATTATCACTGATCGCTGCATTATTGGTTATGGCATCTACATTTGCCTGCAAAATGCCTCAAAAAGCTGAAGAAGGCTCTGCTCCCGAAGCACCTGCCGCTGCTGAAGCCCCCGCTGCTCCAGCTGAAGCTCCTGCTGCTCCCGCTGAAGCACCTGCCGAAGCTCCTGCAGAAGCTCACTAAGAGTATAGTTTTATTTATTCACCGGCGGATTACTCCGCCGGTGAATAAACCTTCACATTTTGACGTATCCCTTTAAGATGAAAAAAACATTTGTTACGATTATCTTGTGTTTATCCCTTTTAGGGATGGCTTTATCGTCTTGGCTTACCTACCAGCACTTTCAAATCACTAAAAAAGGTTTTGAAGAAAAAAGCTTCTGTTCCATCAACGAATACATTAACTGTGATGCTGTAAATGCCAGTTCTTACGCCGAAATTTTTAATACTCCTGTTTCTATTTTTGCTTTTCTGTATTACTTATTAATGGTGTTTTATGCCCTTGGCGCTTACTGGAACAATTCCCAAGAAAAAAGTGCTGGGCTTAGCTTTTCACTTTTACCTTCGTTAGCTTCGGTAGCTTTTAGTGCCTACATGGCCTACATTTCTTTTAGTGTGCTGCAAATGTTATGCCTGTTTTGCACGGGCCTCTATGTCATTAACCTGCTTATCCTTATATTAACTCCAAGGGCTTTAGGTATTTCCTATGCAGCCATCCCTTCGTTTATCTGGAATGGCATTTTAAAAAAATCCAAGGTACTCACACAAATTCCTATCGCCTTAGCCGTTATGGTATTAGGCGGGCTTGTATTTTCCAACATATCTCCTACGGCCGAAAAAGATAAAAATTTTAATGCTACCCAGTTTTTGGATTTTTATTTTAAACAACCTCAATCGCAAATTGATACTACAGGTCGTCCTTTTTGGGGTAATCCCAATGCCAAGGTTAAAATTGTGGAATTTTCCGATTTTCAATGCCCCTTTTGCCGTTTGGCGGCTATCAATTTAAAACCTTTTTTAACCGAATATAAAAAAGATATCGCCATCTACTTTTTTAATTACCCGCTCGACAACTCGTGCAACCCCAACATGCAGCGCCCTATGCATCAGTTTGCCTGTGCGGCTGCTTTTGGAGGCGTTTGCGCTAACCAATCTAACAAGTTTTGGGAGTATCACGATTTAGTTTTTGCCAATCAAAAAAGTTTAAATCCTCAAAAGCCTACCGAGTTTGCTAAATCGATAGGCATCGATGAAAAGGCTTTTAACGAATGTGTAGCTAGTGATAGCACCAAAAATGCAATTACTCTCGATTTGGAAGCTGCCAGCAAACTGGACATTAGCGGAACCCCCACTGTTTTTATTAACGGTCGTAAGTTTGGCCCCTGGAGAAATATTAAAGCCTTAAGAACCGCTATAGCTGAAGAAATCAAACGCGCAAAATAACCAACCCCATAAAAGGAGTCTGTATGTCCGAAGCTTTTATCGTTGATGCTGTAAGAACCCCTCGTGGAAAACGTAAAGGATCTTTATCGTATGTTCACCCCATCGATCTGGCCTCTCTTCCCTTAAAAGCACTTATCGAACGCAATAAAATCGATCCTAAACAAATTGAAGATGTCATCTATGGTTGTGTGTCGCAGCGTAACGAACAAGATAACGACATTGCCCGCGGTGCCGTTCTTGCCGCTGGACTTCCCATTGAAATACCTGGCGTGACCTTAAATCGCTTTTGTGCGTCAGGCCTCACCGCCTGCAACATGGCAGCACAATCGGTGATGGCCGGCAGTGAAGATTTAGTGATTGGTGGCGGTGTAGAGCACATGACCAAAGTTCCCATGGATATTAATTTTTTCTGTGGCGATTCGGGGCTGATGACTCATTACCCTAACTTGGTGCCTCAAGGTATTTCGGCCGAGATGATTGCCCAAAAATATGGTTTTACCCGCACTCAATTAGACGAATACGCTGCCCGCTCGCAAGATTTAGCCGCTAAATCGTGGGCCGAGGGTCGTTTTAAAAAGAGCATTATCCCGGTAACAGCCAAAAAAGAAGACGGCTCTACTTTTACTTTTGAAAAAGACGAACACTTCCGTCCTGGCACTACTGTAGAAACTTTAAAAAATTTAAAACTGGCCTTCAAAGAAGACGGCGTGATTCATGCCGGTAATTCCAGCGGGATTGTTGATGGTGCTGCGGGTGTTTTATTTGCTTCTAAAAAGAAATGTGACGAACTGGGTTTAAAACCACGTGCTAAAGTAGTGAGCATGGCTACTTATGGTTCCGATCCTGTTATCATGTTACTGGGCCCTATTCCTTCTACCCGCAAAGCTCTTAAAAAAGCGGGATTAACGATGAAAGATATCGACTTAGTAGAAATCAACGAAGCTTTTGCTCCCGTGGTTTTAGCTTGTGCCAAAGATTTAGAAATTCCCCTGGATCGCGTCAACGTCAACGGCGGTGCGATTGCCTTGGGCCATCCCCTGGGTGCCACCGGTGCTATGCTGGTGGGAACTGTTTTAGATGAACTGGAACGCCAGGATAAGCGCTACGGCCTCATCACCCTGTGTATTGGCATGGGCATGGGTGTGACGACGATTATTGAGCGCTTATAATGAGCCGTGATAAAAATGAAATTGGCAAGGTTACTGGTTATGGCGGCCCTTTAGAGCCCAACAAATCTATTTCAATCGGAGGCTACAACCAACATGGAACCTATCATCATAAAGTAATAAGCCGTGAGAAAACACTGGAAGCGATATTCTATGATAGTTTTGAATATGCTATGTCTAGTGAGGCTTCGTTTTTAAAAATAACATACAATCAATCAGAAATTTATAAAGATGAAACCCATTGGTACCTACCCTTTACGGCTTCATGGTCAGATCACATTCTCAAGGTAAGTGGCATTATTGTCTCTCCAGATCCATTTAACGAAGGGCGCTTTTCTCTTAAACATGTCGCGTTCGAAATAAATTGCTCCAATCCTCAAAAACCTGAATTAATAACAAACTAATCCCACTTAAAAGCTGTTCTAAAGACAAATCCTCTTCAAAATGCAAACACTTCAAAAAGTATCTTTGCGACAAAGTAGTAAACCTACTACCTCCACATGGGCCGTCTGCGAAAACATATCAACAGGATACACGCGTTCTAAACTATATTTCCCATCATCCATCATTTTTTTAATATCACGCGCAAAGGTAGCGGGATCGCACGATACATAAATAATAGCTTTGGATTGAAGTTTGATAATACTCTCCACAGCTCCTTCCAAGCCAGCTCGTGGGGGATCCACCAAGAGTAAATCGGGAATTATATTTTTAGTGAGAAACTTTTTGGTAAAAGAGGCGGCATCTGCCGCATGCCATTCAATTATATCGCTATTTTTTGATTGAGCAAAAGCCACCGCCTCGCGTGACGACTCTACCGCCCATATTTTTTCGCAGATTTTGGATAAAGGAAAAGTAAAATTCCCCGCGCCCGCATAAAGTTCTAACGCTACATTCGGCTTTAACTCACGGGCTAGCCTCATTACTAAATCGACAAGATTCCTATTTTGAATTTGATTAACTTGAGTAAAAAAGTTTTCGTCATCTTCTCGGATTTCTTTTCTTACCTCCCCCTTTGAAAAAGGGGGACTGAGGGGGATTTTCTTTCTATCAACCTGGGCTAAATCCCCCCTTCCCCCCTTTTGCAAAGGGGGGTGAAAAGAATGTAACTTCTTATTAACAGCATCCGACGCGAGCAAACACTTGTCGATTTCAACTACCGCATTACTTTTTCTTTGATGAAAACCCCACACACCCGCATCCCCCTGATGCAATTGAATCCGCGACCGATAGCCATACTCCACAGGAGACGGCAGCACATCGGCTATTGGTAACACATTAAGTTTAGCAATACGGGTTAAAGCATCAGCTACAATTTGTTTTTTGGCAGCGAGTTGCGCCTCATACGTCATATGCTGCAAATTGCAGCCACCACACACACCATAATAAGCACAGGGAGCTTTTAAACGAGACGATGAAGGTTTGATCACATCAATCAACTCCGCTTCATCGTACGACTTATGAGACCTCACCACACGCACACGCACCTCTTCGCCGGGCATCACAAAAGACACAAACACAATCTTACCCTGGTGACGGGCCATGCCCATCCCTTCGGAGGTTATTTTTTCGATGGTGACGTTAAAAGAAGACACTAGGAGATATCAAGCAAAATGGATTTATATTCGTTTTCGTAAACGGAATCTTTAAATAGTTCACGCGCCAGATGGCCTTTGTTTTTTTCGGCTTCAAAACCGTATTCAATAATTTTAGCGCGCATTTCGGGCGGATGGTATTTTAAATTGTGTGTTTCTTTACCTTTAAGCAAAAACTTTTTAATCCCTTCGGTAGTATAACCCATCATAAACAACAAGCGTCCCGAAATTTCGTCGGCCAAGGTTTCGTGCGCACGGCGTAAATCAAAAATTTCGTTCCAATTCATTTTCTGCAAATCTTCGTTGTTGGGTTTTAGCGCACACGAATGCCCCCACTCATGCGCTAGTACGCCAGCTAAGGTTTCTTCTTCGTTTTGATATTTTTCCAAAAATTCTACACCTAAAAAAACCGTATCGGTATCGTCAATACAAGCTACCGTTCCCTGAGCCGGAACCACATTACACTTTTTCTTTTTTAAATAATTAAGACGTTTTTTAAGACGCCCCACCAAACCGGTGGCAGCAAAGAGAGACGCTAAATCACCAATTTCGGAAAGCGACAATTGAACCGGAGGCGCTTCACCCAAAGATTTGGAAGCTTCAGCCGCATGTCCACCACTTACCGGCGTAATGGGCCGGTTAAGCGAAAGCTGCGAACTGGTAAGACTAAGTTTATCAACCTTCATAGAGTACCTATACTAGTTATCGGCAAAGTGCTTGTAAAGGTTGCGTTTTTTAAAAAGAAGAAAGACAAAGGGACGGAATACAAGTTATTGATTTTATTATACTTTATCCTTTTAGATCTTTACCCTCTTTTAAATTTTGCCCTAATCTCTCTCTAATATCACTTTCAGAAACAACTCGTATTTCAAACGCAATATTTTGAGTTGAACAAAAATCGGAAGCTTTTTCTAAAAGATGTTCAATTTGGCCAGTGGGGAGAGCTGTGCAATCTAGTCTAAAACGAATGAGCGACTGCGCATACTGCGGATAATGTTTTACTAAAAATCCATCCAGCACATACGCCAGGTAGCGATTAACTTTATCTTCCAACTGATACAATTGTTTAGGATCACTGCCCCATGCACGGGGTTCCATCATGACTAACACCACTTCGTTAGTTTTAGAATCACGCGTGATAAGATCAATCACTTGCGGGTTTATAATGCCACGCTCAATTTTATTAGTTTGCGTTGTCATTTAAAATGATCAAATCCCTTTTGACTAAGAACCACTTCATTACCGCCATACACCACCGATACACCCGATGCCGTTACATCCCCCAAACGGATAAAGTTAAAAGAAGACGATTGTTTTAAAAATTCTTTCTCTTTTTCTACACTAAAAAGAAGGACATAGTCTTCCCCACCATATAAAGCAAGCTCCAAGGGATTTTGCGCCACTCCTATAGACGCTTGTTGATATTGTAAATCCTGAGCTAACCCACTCATATCCAGCCTGGCTCCCACACCACTAGCCTTTAAAAGATGACCCAAATCTTGAATTAAACCATCACTCACATCTATCATAGCTGTTACGCAAGGCGATGAAGAAAGAAAAGCTGCTTTTTTAATATCTACTCCCGTTTTTTTATGAGCGCTTATAAAAAAACTTTCTTTCTTTCCTTTTTCCAACTCACATAAACCTAGCGACGCATAGCCCACTGGCCCCGAAAGATACAGCGCCTGCCCTAGTGCGGCACCCATTCTTTTTTTAAGATGCTGACAGGGAACAAGACCTGTAGCAGTAAGAGAAATAGACAGCTCAGAAGCGCGCGTTAAATTACCACCAATAACAGTGAAATTAAAAGTTTGAGCTTCACCTTTAACAGTTTCAAAAAACTCATCCACCCATTCATCTTTGATAAAAGTAGGAAGAGCCAGAGAAATTAGAACTGTATGCGGTATAGCTCCCATAGCATGAATATCGCTCATATTAGAACGTACCGCTTTTATAGCTAATTCACGAGCACTCCAGGCTTCTAATCTAAAATGAACATCCTCCACAAGACTATCGGTAGTAAGCACCATATAGCGCTCGTGATCATAATGTAAAACAGCGGCATCATCACCTATACCCAGCACTACACCCTCGCCCTTTTTTTCAAAAAGAGACGCAATACGGCTAATGAGTTCATGCTCCAAGCGTTTCATATTATTGTGATAAATTGATTCCCTGTGGCGTAGGTAAAAAAACTAAAGGTTCTACTGTAGCTCCCTGCGAACTTTCAAAAGAACGTATAGTAGTAAGACCACTCAGATTTCTTTGTGAAGCCAGTTCATTGCGAATCATTTCTCCTGTTGTGTCTTCAATATTTTTAGCCGCATTCATCACAAACCATGCAGCGTCAAAACCCAAGGCTTCTACACTGGTAGGTTTGTGCGCATTAGCAGTGCTAAAGGCACTCGACACCTGACTTACAAAATCGGATGTCCGATTATTGGAAAAAAGATCTACGTAAAAGCTTTGAGGAAACACATCAAAATTTTGAGCACTCAAACTATCATCATTCCAGGCACTGCCTCCAAAAAGAACCACATTGTTAATAGAGGCATTGCGCAATTGTGGCACAATACGGTTAATGGCACTAAAACTGTCGGGAATAAATAATGCATCAAAAGCCACACTACGGCTGGGGTCGGCCGTAGACGACGATAACTTTAACTCTCTAATAGCATCGGAATAATCGGATGAGGTTGGGTTGTATCCGGCTTTAGCAATAATTTTACCGCCGCCATCTTTTACCCTATTTTCAAAACTGAGCTGCATCTCACGACCATAATTATTTTGGGGATAAAAAATACCAAAAGTTTTGTAGCCACGATTTAGCGCCTGCGTTACAAGAGAATCAATTTGATGAAAAGTATCGTAACCCATTTGGAACACATAAGGATTATCTCGCATCAGCCCGTCTTTTTGAGTGATAGGTAGCAACACCATTTTTAACTCGTTCGCTTTTCGCGCACCAGCCATAGCCTGCTGAGAGGACATAGGGCCAATCACAGCCGATACATTCAGTGACGCCATTTCCGATAAAATACCATCCATCTGATCTACCGAAGTTCCTGAATCACGGATAACCAAATCGATTGAACCCAAAGCACTAGTAACGGGATTGACAAGAGGCAAACATTCGGGAGTTAAACCGGCCGCACATTTTATGCCACGTAAAGCTGCCTCGCCAAAAGGAGCTAGGCTTCCCGAAAGCGGCAACACCACGCCAATTTTAAGTCCACCGCCTAGCATGCTGGTTTTAGCCCCCGCTAAAATGGCCAACATTTTTTTAGCACGCTCGGCAAGTTCATGCCTTGGATAACCACTCACAAAATCTTCCAATTTATTTTTAGCCTTTGTATTTTTGGCATCAAAATAAATTTTAGCAATTTTAAAATCTACATAAGGTCGGGCATAACCACGCGGGTAGGCTTTCATCCAATCGGCAATTTGATCGAGGGGTGTAGCACTATTAACCCACAAATTAACCATTTGCGACGCCATGATTTTAGTAACAATACCTTCTTGCGACAAAGCTTCTAAATCACGGTCGGAGCTATCTTGATATAAATCGAGTAATCTCAAATAGGCATAATCTATTTTATCTTGCTGCACTTTTAGTTTTTTAGCAGTGGTAATAAAAAGTGAAAAATACTGGATTTGCATGCGTGTGGGCAAATCGGCCAAGGTACATTTTTTAATAGCTTCTAAAGAAGACAGATCATCGCCTGCAAGTGAATAGGCCTGAGCACGCAATAGCTGCGCCTTGGCACGGTATTCAGGGTCGGGCGATAAAGTAATAAGTGAATTAAGCTGATTATTGGCATTGCTATAATCTTTTTTAAGAATATAAATTTTCCCTGTTTTATACAAGGCTTCGTCGGTTAAACGATTATGTGGAAATGTTTTAATAAACTCTAAAAGAGCATTAAGAGCAGCATCGTATTCGTGCTTTTTATACAAAGTATCGCCAACGGCAAACGAATCTTGCACAACGGCATTTACTTTTCCCGAATATTCTGGGGCCGGACGCCCTCCTCCACCTCCCGCGCCACAGCCAGCAAGAAAAAAAAGTAAAAAACTAAGTAAAAAACTTTTTATACCAGGGAATTTTTTCAACATAACCATAATAAGGATTACAAAAACTTACTTCTTTTAAAAATTCTTTTTTTAAGCGCTCGGCATCCTTTAATTTTACTTCCTTAAAAAAAATTACCAGGGCCGATTTTTCCCGCGTTCCTGGGTTTTGCATCAAGCCCGCTTGCGCCAAACGTTCTGGTTTATCGCTAATTTTAAGCCTATGCCAGCCCCACGGTGTTGGAAATTCAATGTCAGTTTGCCAATCTTTAGATGTAACAGGGTAATGGCATACCAAAGTACCGTTTTCAACATGAAAGAATGTGCGTACAGGCAGTGTTAAATGTACAAAAGCCTCATATTGTTTTCCTTTAAAGTCTTTCACTGTCCAGGTATAGGTTTCTCCAGGCCAAAAACCCGCCGCGTTATGCACATCTACCTTTTTGGAAGAACCCTTTTTGCCAAAACCATCGCAGGTTAAACACGGGTTTTCTATCACCCGCCCTCGACCTTTACACTTGGTACATTTTTTAGGGAACGAAGTATTGCCGCTTTTGGCTGTAATAGAACCACGGCCAAAGCAGTACGAACAAACACGGTCTATAGCCTGATGACGCGAGCCTTTGCCCTCGCATTGCGGGCATAACTCATAAACAGCAAGAGTCATTTTTTGGTTTAAACCTAAAACAAAAGTAGTAAGTGGCAGTTCTACATTTTGGGGAGCATGAAACCCTAAAATGCGCCCCTGGCTAGAAAAACCAAAAATATCATCAAACACATTGTCTAAATTAACTATTTTATCGGCATACGATTTAGCCTCGTCTATTTCGGTAACATCCGAAAAATTGGCAATGTGCTCCACCAAAAAATTATAGGCATCAAGACAGTCACGGAACTTTTTTTCGGCCTTGATATCGCCAAGATTTCGATCGGGATGATACTTAAGGGCTAATTTACGAAAAGAAGTTTTAAGAACAGAAGGCGAAACCTGATCGTCAATTTCCAAAATTTTAACCGCCCGCTTAAAGTTCAAAAAAACTCCTTATTAATGCACAGTAGGTTCTTCTCCGGCTTCTTTGGCTACCGTTACACTGGCTGGGCGCACCAAACGTTTATTAAGCAAATATCCTTTTCGGTGAACAGTTACCACATTGCCAGGAGGAATGCAGTCTGAGTCTTCATAACCAATAGCTTCTTGAACATGGGGGTTAAACGGAAGACCTTCGCCACTCACCACCTCTACACCGTATTTATCTAATACCGAAACAAATTGTTTAATAACCATGGCCACGCCTTCAATAAAAGGGTCTTTGGCATCACCCTTGCCGGTTTTACCATGAAACACGGTCATTTCTAAATTATCCAAAATGGGAAAAAGCTCATTTAAAATTTTTTCGTTACTGTATTTGGTCATTTCCTCTTTTTCACGCTGCATCCGCTTTTTGGAGTTTTCAAATTCGGCCATCATCCGCAAAGCCTGTTCTTTTTGAAGCGTGGCCATTTCTTGTGCTTTAGCCAGTTCTTCTTCCAGGGTTTTAATCTTGTCTAAAAAGTCTTGAACATCACCAGAGGGAAGAGCTTCGCCGGAACTCAAATCATTTTCGGACGAATCGGATACGGTTTTATTGCCGCCCAAAACATCTTTTAATTCCTGTACTTTATCACCTGCAAAATTATCGACATTCTTTTTCATAATTCCTTAATAATTTCCAATATCGGCACTGTCAAGCCTGCAGAGTAACCCACCCCAACCCTCCCTTAGTCTAAGGGAGGGAGCTTTCTTTTCTCTCCCCCTTAAGTTAAGGGGGAGTTGGAGGGGGTTACTCTCCCTGGAACAAAAGCAACACCGTATTAAGTAACCCAATCCCCTCCCGTGTTAAACAAAAACCATCCGTCGTTATCAACCCTCTCCTCCGCGCTTCATCAACAGCTTTTCCATAAACATCCAACAGTGGCACCCCAAATTTCTCTTCAAAATCGTCTGCCTTAACCCCATCTTCCAAACGCAAACCCATCATCAGATACTCAAACATGGCTGTTTTTTTAGATATCTTTTCTTCTGTATAAAAAGCATCTCCGCAACCCACTGCTTTTTGATATAAATCGGGAGTTTTAACGGTAAACAAACGCTTGGCAAAACAAGCTTCCTCCCCCGTAAAGTATTGCCCATAAGCCCCCGCACCAATGCCTATAAAGGCGCCATAACGCCAGTAGTTTATATTATGGCGCGACTGGTAGCCTGGCTTTGCAAAATTAGATACTTCGTAAGCCATAAAACCGGCTTTCTGCATCTTTTTACGGGTTAGCCAAAACAAATCGTCCTGAAGATCCTGATTGGGCTTTACAGCACGCCCTTCTCTCACCATTTTACCGTAGGGGGCTTCTTCTTCCACCGTAAAGGCATAGGCCGAAAGATGCGGCATGGAATAAGTAAGAATTTTCTCCAGGGTTTTTGTCCACTCATCTAAAGTTTCGCCGGGAAAACCAAAAATAAGATCTACGCTCCAATTTTTAAAACCGGCCTCCATAATATCATCCATAGCCGTTAAGGCATCTTGGGCGGAATGAATACGGCCAAAGCTTTGCAAATACTTTTCGTTTAAATTTTGAACACCCAGAGAGATGCGATTAATACCAGCATCTCTAAAAGCTTTTAGCTTATCGAGTGCAATCGTTTTAGGATTTGCTTCCAGGGTAATTTCAATATCCGATTCAAACCCTACATGCCCTCTTATAAAATCAAGAAGATCACGCACGCCGGAAGGCTCCATTAACGAAGGCGTTCCTCCTCCAAAAAAAATAGTTTTAAGTGGTTGCTTTGGGTAAAAGGGCAGCTTGTGTAAAAAATCTTTTTTAAGCGTCTCGTTATATTCCTTAAATGGAATATTATGAGCTTTACTTGCATACGAATTAAAATCGCAATAAACGCACTTGTACAGACAATAGGGAAAATGAATATAGAGAAACATTAAAAATTATTTTTTTAATTTCTTCTTAGCGGCTTTTTTTTGAGGCTTCTTGGCGGGTTTTTTTAGCTGTTTTTTGGCAGCTTTTACTTTTTTGGCCTTTTTTTCTACTTTTTGCTTTTGCTTTTTCTTTTTCTCGGAACCCTTTGCTTTTTTGGAAGAAGCCTCTGATTCGGAAGTAATTTTTTCTTGGTAATAAGCTTTTAAATCACGTTCAGGTTTTTTGGCACCGGCATGTTTTAAATCTTTACTGCCTAAAACAATACCATCGGGGGCTTTAGTTGCTAAAGGATGACGCTTTTTACCCAACGCCAAAATGTATTTAGCCCCTTCTTTTTGCAAATCGCGCGTGATGTCGTTATAGGCCGCCCGAGAAAACTTGGCCGGGATATCACCCTTTACCACACAATAAAGAGCATCATTTTTTCCCACCCACATCGAATCGGGCTGGAGCAATTCCATACCGCCATCAGTTAAGGTGATCAAATAACCGGCAATAGTACGCTCAATTTTCACCACCCAAAAAGGAACTTCTTCTACTTTAAAATATACGGGTTTATCTTCACCCGTTAAATAGTAAAAGCCTTGGTCGTCGCGTTCGATATTTTTGTATAAAAATTGAATAGTTCGGTCGTGTAAAATGGGAAATTCGCCATGAAACCAGTTACCTTCCCCATCTAATTTAATAACTTCGTCTTCCCGAGCCTTTTTAATGCGGTTTTCCATGCTTACGCTTTTGTAGCAGGATTTAGCCGAAAGACAAGTAATATTGTTAGCTTATCTAGCATTTTTTCAACAATATCCTATTTTTTGGTACCAATTAATGGCTTTTTCATAGCATTTTTCCATGGAAGTGGGCTGATATCCTAACTCGGTCACCGCTTTTTGAATGGATAAATGCTGGCCATATTGAGCAAATCGAATTCCTAAACTTGTTAATTTGGGAATAGAATGAGTCATTCGAGCCATATATTCCGAAAGCAAGGTAGGCACCAAAGCCATTTTAACCGGTACTTTAACTTTAGGCGGCGATACTCCCGCTACCTCACATATTTTTTTAATAGTATCGCCAGTGGTGGTGTTAAAACCTCCCAAAATATAACGTTCGCCCGAACGCCCCTTTTCCATGGCTAGCACATGCCCTTCACCCACATCGGCCACGTTCACCACGTTCATAGGGCACTCGATATAAGCCGGTATCTTTTTATTGATGAGTTGAGGGATAAGGCACAATTCCACTGGTTTAAGCTCGTAGGGCCCAAAACAGCCGGTTGGGTTTACCATCACCACATCCATCTCCCCCTTTAAAGCTGCCTCACGCATACGGGCTTCCATAAGAGGCTTGATGGCAAAGTAAGGGTGAGGCTGTTTGGCCGTTAAATCATAAACACAGGTTTCATCGGCCAGTTCTGTGGAGTGATGCGGTTTGCCAATGGTGGTGAGCGTGCTGGTATACACCATGCGTTTAATACCCACTTTTTTTGCAGCGGTCAGAACCGATTCAATCCCCTGCATGGCACTTTTAAGATGCCCAGGCGTATCAAACATGTTGAGCGGATAATAAGGAGCGGTGTGAAAAAGATGAGTACAGCCTTCCATGGCGCGCGCCAGCGAATCGGTGTCGTACAAATCACCTTTGACGATTTCCACCGTGTTTAAATCTTCTAAATTTTTAGACGGCGTAAGCCCGCGCGAAAACACACGGACAGGAAGCCCACGGGCCACAAGGCTGCGCACCACATGATTACCAATAATACCCGTTGCCCCAATAACAAATGCTTTCATAAAAGCTCCTTGATTTATCCATCCCTAGCATGTTAGGAAGCCAGCGTCATGAACAAAAAAACTCTATACGACAAAGTATGGGAAAACCACGTGGTAACTACACTTCCCGATGGTTCTACCCTCCTCTATATCGATCGTCACTTGGTGCACGAGGTAACAAGTCCTCAGGCTTTTGAAGGCATTAAACTGGCCGGTCGCAAGGTACGCCGTCCCGATTTAACCTTTGCCACCATGGACCATAACGTTCCTACAAAAGACAAAACAAATATTAAAGACGCAATTGCCAAAGCGCAAATTGAAACGCTGGAAAAAAATTGTAACGAAACCGGTGTTACGCTTTATGGCCTTAACTCCGATAAACAAGGCATTGTGCATGTGATTGGCCCCGAATTAGGTATTACGTTACCTGGAGCCACTATTGTTTGCGGTGACTCACACACATCTACTCATGGTGCTTTTGGAGCATTAGCTTTTGGTATTGGCACAAGCGAAGTAGAGCATGTGCTAGCCACACAATGTTTGGTTCAAAAGAAAGCAAAAAACTTTCGTGTAAATTTTATTGGTAAACCGGCCGCCTGGGTAACAGCCAAAGATTTTGTATTAAAACTCATTGGCGAAATTGGAACCGCCGGTGGCACCGGTTATGTATTAGAATTTGCCGGTGAAGCCATACGCAATTTATCCATGGAAGCACGCATGACCATTTGTAACATGAGCATCGAAGCCGGTGCCCGTGCCGGCATGATTGCCCCCGACGAAACAACTTTTGCCTATGTTTCAAATTCTAACCGTCCCTTTGCTCCCAAAGGAAAAAAACTGGAAGAAGCCATTGCCTTTTGGAAAAAACTGGTAAGTGACGAAGGCGCTCATTTTGATCGTGAAATTACCATTGATGTATCCAAAATGGCCCCGCAAGTAACCTGGGGAACCAGCCCGTCGATGGTAACCAGCGTAGATGATATTGTGCCCTTCCCTGATAAAGCCAAAAACGTTACTGCTGGCGATGCCGAAAAAGCACTCGAATACATGGGACTTAAAGCAGGAACCAAAATTACCGACATTACCATTGATACTGTGTTTATTGGCAGCTGTACCAACTCACGCATTGAAGACTTGCGTGCCGCCGCCAACATTTTAAAAGGTAAAAAGGTAAATGGAAAAGTACGCGCTTTAATTGTGCCTGGCAGTGAACAGGTTAAAAAACAAGCCGAGCTTGAAGGTTTGGATAAAATCTTTTTGGAATCGGGCGCCGAATGGCGCGAAGCCGGTTGTAGCATGTGCTTAGCCATGAACCCGGATAAATTAAAACCGCAGGAACGTTGCGCTTCTACCTCTAACCGTAACTTTGAAGGTCGTCAGGGCACAGGCGGACGCACACATCTTGTAGGCCCCGAAATGGCTGCGGCGGCTGCAGTTGCCGGACACTTTGTTGATTTAAGGAATTGGAAATAATATGGAACCATTTAAAACCCATACAGGCATTGTTTCGCTACTCGATCGCGGTAATATTGATACCGACCAAATCATTTCAAAAGAATTTTTGAAATCGATCAAAAAAACCGGTTTTGGAGAATCTCTTTTTGAGCATTGGAAAAGAAAACCGGATGGCAGTCTTAACCCCGATTTTGAACTCAATAATCCTGCCTATAAAGGCACCTCTATTTTGGTTGCCGGCAATAATTTTGGTTGTGGTTCTTCGCGCGAACACGCTGTTTGGGCCATTGCTCAATACGGTTATAAAGTAGTATTAGCCCCTCAAAAGAAAAGTGACGGCGAAATTATTCCCGGCTTTGCCGATATCTTTAAAAACAATTCTTCTAAAAACGGTTTATTGCTTATTGAACTAAGCGAAGAGCAATATGCCACCATTAAAGGTATTGTCTTAAAAAACCCCGGCATTAAAGCTACGGTAAATTTGGAAAACAAAACCGTTTCCTTCCTTACCCAGCCCGAAACAACTTTTTCGTTTTCTATTGATGAAGCCGTGCGTAAAAAATTGCTAGAAGGCCTAGATGACATTGGTATTTCACTCAAATTTACCGATGCCATCGATAAATTTGAAAAGACGCACGAAAACTACAGAGCCGCGTCTTAACTAGTATTAAAGATCTGATGATAAAATCCTTTTCCTATTTTATTCTTTTTGTATTTTTATGCCCTGTTGTTTATGCACAAACAGGATTAGAAATAATTGAAGCTCAAAATAATTCTAATAAGGGATATAAAACCGAATTTATTGCTGGTACTTTTGTTACCACAGAAAAAAACAAAAGCGTTACAGAACGCGGGTTTGAAATTTACCGCGAAGAAAGCGGAAAAACCTTACTTATAGTAACCTCTCCAGACGATGTAAAAGGGGCTAAACTTTTAAGTTTGGGCCAAGATATTCAATGGCTGTATTTGCCATCGTTGGGTAAAACACGAAGACTTGCATCCGGCACCCAAAACGGATTTTTTTTGGGCACCGAATTTACTCATGAAGATTTAGCTCCAAAAAATACCGCTTTGTACGATTATAATTTATTAAAAAATGAAACAATAGGTAACAAAGATTGTACTGTTGTTGAAGCCATCCCGGCACGTACATCCTCCTCTTACTCTAAAACCATTTCGTGGATTACCACCAATACCTATCAAACTTTAAAAACAGAATTTTATGCCAAAAATAACACTCTTTTAAAAACAGCTGTATTTGAGCATTACGCAAGGCTTGAAGGTAAATTTTGGAGACCTTTAGAAGTAACCATGACCGAAACCAAAAGTGGGCGCTTTACCACCATGCGTCTTAAAAGCCACACTATTGGCCAAACATTTCCCGAAAGTACGTTTAAAATGGAGGCTCTAACGCGATGAAATTTTTTACTCTAGCTTTCCTTCTTTTTTTATCGCTTCCGGCATTAGCCCGTGTGGATTACACAGCAACGGCCTCTTTTGAACACCAAAGCTTTTTAAAAAACCGCAATGTTCATTCACACAACGATACCGATACCATTGCCGCCGATATCGACTTAATGTACGGCAATGAAAAAAATATTAAAATTGATCTTCATCCCCGCATTCAAGTGGATGTATTAGATGCAAGTCGTAATCGTTACGATCCTCAAGAAGCTTACTTTTTATACTATACATCTCATCATCAAATTTTAGCTGGCGAAAAAATACGAGAATGGGGCGTTGCTAATTCTTTTAACCCGTCACAGGTATTAAACCGCAAAGATTACGAAACCGACTTTTACAACCCTCCTCTCATGGGCGAGGTGCAAGTGGCGTATCAATATTCTTTAGAAACCCAAGGTGTGTTAAAAAACATCTCGTTTGAAGGCATGTTTTTTCCATTATTTTTAACCACCCCTCTTCCCAACCGTGATACACGTTTTGGCCTACGGGGCCAGGCTAACGGCATTGACTATAGTCTTTTTGAAAATCAGGATAGCCCCAATGGGGCCAATACCTTGGCAGGAGCTTTAGCCATTAAAAGTAATTTTTCTTTTGGCGATGCTTCTCTCTTGTATTATCACGGCCCTCATCACGATCCGGCATATTTACTTATGCTTGATGGAACCGGTGGACTAAGAGTTCGTCCTTTTTATTACACGGCCGACATTATCGCTTTTAATGCCGAAGTACCCTACAAGGGGTTTCGCTTTTATTTTGAAAGTGCCTATACTCATACCGATAACGATAGCGACAAGGCCCATGCCATCAATTTTGAAGGGGGCAATGCTTTGCCCGGCAATTACTTTCAATTTGTACCAGGTGCCGATTACACTTTTTATGGTGTACTGGGCAAAAGCAATGTGACGCTGGCAGCCGAATACTTGGGTGAAGATTCTCACGAATCCAATTTAAAAAACTTTAGACCGTTTAAAAATGATGTATTTTTAGGTGTAACCTGGGATTTTCAAAATAAACTCATGAGTGCCCTTAAGCTTGGAGTTATCAAAGATCTATCCAATGCCGAAACGGCTATTTTGTTTGATGCCGAAACCAAGATTTATAAGGATTTAAAAGCTTCACTAACAGCTCTTATTCTTACACAGGGTGATATTACCTACTCGCCTATTTCGTACTTCGACAACAACTCACGCGTGGGCGCCCAACTTAGCTATACTTTTGGCGGGGAAGTAAAAAAGAAATCGCCACATTAAGTTTTTGGTTTTTTCTGAGTTGTTTTTTTAACAAGATCCACCACAAAATCGGTTTCGTCTCCAGGGATAATGAGCTCACCATGAACAAGCTGAATACATAAAGGATAAGAAAAACCGGAAGAAATAATTTTTGATAAATCTTGAACCGGTTTTTTTTGTGAAATGTTATATTCTTTAAGCCACCACGTTCCAGAACCACCAGACACACCCGACACCAATAATTTCTTTTTATCGGGCATTAACACCGCACAATGAGCTTCCGAACTGGGCTGTAGCTCAAACACTGTTTTCTTGCCATCTTTACTAGTTAATTCCAAAAGATGATTTTGCCTATAAACACCATCAACATCATCCTGTTCAACCATGTTTAAGGTAGCGTCACTACCGGTTAAAAACACTGATTTTTCCTGAGAATACGCAAAAGGAATAAAAAAAACGATATAATGATAAAAAGTTTCTTCACGTTTTATGAAAGGACTACAAAATCAACTTTAGACATAGGAATAAAAATTTCCTTAAACTGGCTGGTAGAAAACCACTTTTTTCCATTGGAAACCGTTTTGATTTCAACAGTTAAACCACCATCATCGGTAGAAATTACTTTTCCTTGAATCTGGATGATCAACTCATCATTATCGACATTGATTTTTGCAAGTGGGGTATTGAGGTTAATGGTTACAGTTTTATTTTTCATATCTAGCCTTTCAGTGGAAGCTCTACCCCCGAAACTTTCAGTTTCGGGATAAGACCCTGTAACAGCACCAAATGCTACGCATTTGCTGCTTAACAGGCTCTAAACTTTTTCATGAGGGTCAAAAAGCTTCTTATATTCATCCAAAGCAAAACGGTCGGTCATACCAGCAATATAATCGCACACAATCCGTTCAATTTTTTCTTTCGAGAGATCTTCTTTTGGCGACCTTGTTTTCTTTTGATATCGTTCCAGAAAATCGGGAGGTAAAATTTTAGAATTGTGTGTGTACGCTTTAAAAAGTTCAGTAATAATCCTCTCGGCTTTATCGGCCATGCGTATCACCCGATAATGCCTGTACATTTTATTCAGCAAAAACCGTTTTAACTCGTGATTTTTCTTTTTAACAGCAGGCGAAAAAGACACGCAGTTAAGCCCTTTTTCTTTTACATCGTCAGAACTCTTAATTTTTTTAGATCCAATATTACGAATAGTTTCTTCCATCAAATCCATCACCAAATAGTTGATGATCATCCTTACCGTCTGTGATATTTGGTGATTGAGATGGTGATCGGGGTATTTCTTTTTAACAATTTGAAAATTATCTTCCCATAACTCAATTGTTTTTAAATCTTTCAGCACAATCATACCCGACTTTAAGCCATCGTCGATATCGTGATTGTTATAGGCAATTTCATCGGCAAAATTAGCCACCTGGGCTTCTAGCGTGGGATAACCCTTGCGTGTAAAAAAAGAACCATCAGGCATGTCGTATTCGGTCACATGTTTGGTAATGCCTTCAAGAACTTCATAGGTGAGATTAAGCCCCGGAAAATCAGGGTAACGGTCTTCTAATAAAGTAACCACACGAAAAGACTGCCGGTTATGCTCAAAACCACCAAACGTTTTCATCAAATGGTTCATCACATCCTGACCCGAATGCCCAAAGGGAGTGTGGCCTAAATCGTGAGCTAGAGAAATACTTTCGGCTAAATCTTCATTGAGTTTGAGTCCCCGAGCAATGGTGCGGGCAATTTGGGCTACTTCTAAAGTATGGGTTAAACGGGTACGATAATAATCGCCCTCGTGATTCACAAAAACCTGGGTTTTATATTCGAGGCGACGAAAAGCACGGGAATGGATAATGCGATCACGATCGCGCTGAAAACGACTTCGTAAGGGATGCTCCTCTTCCTTATACATACGACCGGATGAGTCGAGGCTGGCCACGGCATAGGGTGCCAGATGGGCTTTTTCAAATTTTTCGTATTCGTCCCGTGTTTGAATAGGCATCGGGGCATCATACAAAAGAAACTACATGACGGCCAGATATTTATGGACCTGAGGAATTACCCGGATGCGAGGGCCAAATTTTTGGGAAAACCGGCGCGCCTTTAAAAGCGCTTCTTGAAGATTTATGCTTCTCAGCGGTGATACCGGCTGAAAAACAACAGGAAGTTCGGGATATTTGTTAAAAAGCGTTTCCAGATGCCCCTCTTCTTCAGGGGTCATTTTTTCGTTAAATACAATTTTGGCATAAACCTTATGGGGTAATGTTTGTTCCAAAAACAAATCATGCTCTTTCCAATAGGGTTTTTCTCCGCTTGAAGAAGGAAGCTTAATATCCATGCTGGCCATATCCACGTATTGCTTAATAAGTTTAAAGGCTTCCACCTCTATTCCACTGGTTTCCAAAAGAATTTGGTACTGGGTTTTTAGCGTAGGAAGCCATGCTTCCAAAAACTCTACCTGCTCTAGTGGTTCACCACCGGTAATAGCTATGGATTGAAGTTTAAAAGAAGAAAGCGTGGCGTTGAGTTCTTCCACACCATATTCCAAAGCATGATTTTCAAATTCTTGAGTATAAGGAAAAACTTCAACACGTGATTTTGTAATCGCGTGATGCGTGAGGGGCGTATCACAATAGGAGCATTTGAGTTTACAGCCATGAAAACGTACAAAAATTTGTTCAATTCCCAACCACAAGCCCTCCCCCTGAACGGAGGAAAAAATTTCGATGATACGGCCTTTCACTGAACCCCTCTTACTTTGGTACAGGCTTTAGTCACACCCGCTATTTCTTCGGCATAACGGTTCATCACCGCGCGGGCAAAGGCCTGCGGGTTAATACCAAAATCATTTAAGCCTTGGGTGAGTACAGGTGTATTGTTACTATTAATATTGATGCCGGTATGAATCACACACGATACGGGCGTAGTAGTGGCAATAGAAACCGTGAGCTTATATTCATCTAAATAAAGATCATCCCCACGACGTACAATCTTTTGGTCTAATTGATCGAGAAGTTCCGTTTGTATCAGCGAAATCAGAAGTCGCTGACGTAACACCATGCGCTCCAAATCCATATCAAAATGTTCAACAATGAAATGAAGCATGCTTTCCGAATAAATACTTTTTTTAGCAATCACATCTTCCAAATCTACCATGTGATCAAGCTTAACATCACAAGGGCCAATAAAGGCCACAATCCCGTCGCCATATAACCCCGTATTATTTAAAATAAAATGGGAGCGCAACTGCGAGCCATTGTAAGCTGTTTCTTTTTCTATAAAATGGATATTCAAAACAAAACCTCCATAGAAGCACTAGCCCCGGCCGACTTGAGGGCACGCTTAAGACGCAAACACGATTCACAAACCCCACACATTTTTTGTTCGGCCTGATAACAACTCCACAAGAGATCGAGGGGAACGTCATTTTTAAGAAGCCATTTAACAATTTCTGTTTTATTTTTATCTCCCATGGGCGCCATCACTTTTACCTGATTGAGTGTAGAATAAGCCAATGCCTGATTACTTTTTTCAACAAAAGCTAAAGAGTTATCAGGAAAAGTAACGGCCTCTTCAGCATTAAAACCCACAACCAGCATATTAGCCATTTTTTCCTCGGCAAGAGAGGCTGTCACATTAATAAACACACCATTACGGTTGGGAATCCACACTTGTTTGGCCGTATTTTTAGTAATGTTCACATTATCCAAATCATTTTCGCTAAGAGCCGGCAACATTACTTTTTTGTCAATTAATCCCTGCCCAGTCATTCCTTTAAACCACGTCAACTCAATAATACGGTGATTTACCTCGTAACGTTCGCATATTTTCTTAGCTACTGCCATTTCTTGAGGAGCAGCAAACTGCCCATAATCAAAAGTAACGGCACAAACAATATCGGTATTTTCGCGTGCCCAATGAAATGAAGCATATGAATCAAGACCGCCCGACAAAAGAGTAATGGATGATGGATGAGATGTTTTCATATTTATTTTTTTTCAAATAAAATGATTCCAGACGGATTAGCCTTGTTGGCAAATTCTACTTTTTGTATTTCCCAACCATAGCCCAATGAAATAAGTTCTGCATGCACACGACCTTCACCCCTACTTCCATAAATGGTAATAAAAAAATGAGCCAGCCCACCATTGAGAGCGCCTCTTATACGTCCGGTTGGAAACCAGCCAAAGCCTTCAATCTCACCCACTTGGGTCTTAATGTCGGGACTATCTTGTATAAAGCGAATACTTTTTTGATAAGGTTCAGATCGAATTATGGATGTACGAACTATTAGTAAAATTCCCGATACCAGAAGCAAAACAAATAATAGAATAGCCGAAACAAGCATCACGATAATTTTTACATCCATTATTTATTCATACAGAAAAAAAACAAGGCCCGCAAGTCGCACTTTCGTACGCCTTACAGGCCTTTTTAGAGGGAGGTAGCTTGTTATAGGTTAAGCAGCCTTCTTGGTGATGGTTTTTAACTTCTTTTCCAAATTCACCACTTTACGGTTTAAAGCGTCTACTTCTTCTTGAGAAGGAATGCTTAAAACCTGAAGTACTTGCTTTTTGGTACTTAAAGCTTTGTCTTTAGCAAATTCCACAATGTTGGAATCTTGTAATTTGTCGATAATTTGATCAATATTGCCACGCACTTCTTTTAAAACAGTGTTAGCAGCTTTAAGGTCAAACTTTTTAAGCTTGGCTACTACATCATCGGCCAAGGTTTTAAGTTCAGCGGTTAATTCGTCCTTCTTTTCGCTGGCTTTAGAATAAATATCTAATCCGCCCAACTTGTTTAAAACTTCATCCAAGTTTTTACGGATAACCTTGCTCGATTTTTCACCACGCTTCATCAAGCGTTCGACGGCTTTTTCTACTTCGCCTTCCAGCTTTTCCAAAACCTTATTCACTTGAGTTAAACGTTCTTTAAAAAAATCAGTCTTAATGTTTCTTTTTGCCATAAATTACTCCTCTAAATGATTTGGGGGATAATTCCCCTGTTATTAAATTTCCCCCCCAGCGGAATTACGGGTAACACGTTGCGTCAAAGATTGTCAACCATAAATTAACGCATTGCATAATTTTGTGTATACAACTGATAATATCTTAAGACAGGAAAAACTAATAGAATGGGAAAGACGTTTAAAGTTAATTAATAAATATATATTTATCAAATACTTATACGTGTTTTAAAATCAATAACTTTAAGCTCAATAGAAGTGCGATTGTTAAAGGTATTTTTTTGGCAATGGAAGGCTACATCCATAAAAGGAGCTAACAAGGGAAGCGCTTCGGCCTTTCCAAAAGCAATAGCGCCATAAAAAAATGGTTTATCTTTTTCCTTAAATTTTAATTTGAGGTGCTTCTCTCCCACCACGCGCGCTTCCTGCGGAACTAGTCCACGGGCACTAAAAACAGGTTCGGGGTTACCGTTACCAAAGGGGGCTAAACGATTAAGCTCATTCCAAAACGCAAGCGTCATTTCCGACAAAGACAATTCGCCATCTAAGGCAAGCCCCACCTGAGGCGGGTTTTCCTTATTTTTATTAAACACAATCTGATCCAGCTTTTCCTCAAACAACGCTTTATTTTTAGCCGTAATCGTCAACCCACTAGCTGCCATGTGACCACCGCACTTTAAAACCAAATCTCCACAAGCCCGGATAGACTCCGTAATATTGATACCACCAAAAGACCGAGCCGATCCTTTTAAATGATCACCACCCACAGTATCGGGTGCCATAACTATAAAGGGTTTTTGATATTTGTTCATCAGACGACTAGCTACAATTCCAACCACACCCGGATGCCAGTTTTGTGAAAAAAGAACCACAGCCGACCGCTTTTGATAGACAGTATCACTTTCGTACATGGCCATAGCCTCAGCCACAATCCCCTTTTCAATTTCACGACGTTCAAAATTAGCCTTGTCTAGCTCACTGGCTAATCTTCTGGCTTCGGCTTCATCCCTACTAATCAGCATTTTTACACCGGTAGAAGCCTCATATAAACGCCCACAAGCATTAAGCCGTGGCCCCAAATAAAACCCAAGAGCCTGAGCATCTACTGGAACGCTCACTTTAGCCACATCCATAAGGGCTTTAAGCCCTTTCCATTCGGTACGGGCCATTTGCTCCATGCCGTAACGTACAAAAATGCGGTTTACACCCATTAAAGGCATTACATCGGCTACCGTAGCTAGCGCTACCAAATCGAGATACTTTCTTAAGTTTGGCTCGTGCCTCTCTTTAAAATAGCCTTCCTCCCTTAGCCTCATGCGAAGCGCCATCATCAGATTATAGGCAACACCCGCTCCACAAATTTCTTTAGCCGGATAATCACAGTCGCGCCGTTGTGGATTCACTACCGCCAAGGCCTGCGGAATGCTTGGTGGGACCTCGTGATGATCGGTTATAATCACATCGAGATTTAATGTGTTTGCAAAATCAATGGCGCCATGTGCTGCAATAGCGTTATCAACGGTAATCACTAAACCGGCGCCTTCTTCTTTTAATTTTTGGAGTGCCGCATTGTTAAGTGAATACCCTTCCCGCACACGGTGCGGCACATAAAAAGAAACCGGATGTCCTAACTCGTTAAAAAAATGCCATAACAAACTGGTAGATACCGTCCCATCCACATCGTAATCGCCGTAAATAACAATTTTTTCCTTTTTATAAATGGCCTGCACAATACGCAAAACGGCTTTATCCATATCCTTTAATAAAAACGGGTTAGGCAAGTGGGATAAATTAGAATTTAAAAAAGCATCCACTGCATCGGGCGTAGTAAGCCCACGATTAACAAAAAGCCTAGCTAAAAGAGGGCTAATATGAAGGTTATGAACAAGATTGTGAATGAGGGTATCGGAGGCAGGTTTTATAAACCATTCCTTGGTCATTTTTTATAACGGCTAGCATCCGCCAAAAGCCCCTTGTGGGGAAATAGTTTTTGCATCCATAAATAGATGGGAGACGCAATAAACATAGACGAATAACTTCCCACAATAACACCAATAATCATAAAAAAAGCAAAGTCGTGTATAACTCCACCACCAAAAATAAAAAGCACAATCATGGAAAACAAAACAGTTAAGTGGGTAATAATAGAACGTGACAAAGTTTCATTAAGAGAACGGTCAATAATATCTACTAAAGGAACGCCCGCTGGCAGTTTTTTCAAATTTTCGCGCACACGATCATAAATAATAATGGTGTCATTATTAGAATAACCAATAAGCGTTAACACCGCCGTTAAAATAGTAAGGTTAAATTCTTTTCCTAAAAATACAAAAAGACCAAGCGCAAAAATAGTATCGTGAGCCAAAGCCGCAATAGCGCCGGGTGAGAATAAGAAATCAAAACGCCAGCCAATATACACCAAAATAAGCGCCAACGATAACACGACAGCCATCAATCCCTTTTGCCTTAACTCGGCTCCTACTTTAGGCCCCACTGTTTCTTCCGATAACAAAGTGATTTTTTGGGTGGATAACTCTTGGGTTAATTTATCGGTAACTTCCTTGGCTGTATCTTTATTTTCAAGCGTTCTCACTTTAATGAGGTAAGAATTATCTTTAGCATCGCCAAAACGCACCACTTCGGCATCGGCCAAATTTATTTTTTCAAGAGCCCTTCTAATATCGGAATCGCCAATAGGATTTGAAAATTTATAGACCAGCTTCACACCCCCCATAAAGTCGATACCATAATTAAAGCCCTTATTTACCATGGCGTACACACCCAAAATCACAAAAACAAGCGATAACACCATAAAATAGTTCCTAAACTGCATGAACGGAAAATGGAACTTGGTAGTAGATGGAGGAATAGTAATTTGTTTCATATTAGAACCTATATAGTAATCTGCTTTACCTTTTTAACATGCACATAATAATCGTAAATTAAACGTGTCACCGTAATAGCTGTAAACATAGTGGTCACAATTCCAATCATGAGGGTTGTGGCAAAACCCTTAATAGAACCCGTACCAAACTGATACAACACCACACCAGCAATAAGCGTTGTCACGTTCGAATCGATAATGGCCGACATCGCATGACCGTAACCGTTTTCAATAATGGCGCGTGCCGAGCGATCGGCGCGTATTTCTTCGCGCATGCGCTCAAAAATAATAATATTGGCATCCACCGCCATCCCCAAAGTAAGCACAATCCCGGCAATACCAGGAAGGGTTAACGAAGCCTGAAGAAGTGCCATGATAGCCAAAATAAAAATCATGTTAAGCACCAAACCTACGGTAGAAACAATACCGCCCAGTTTGTAATACAACACCATGAATATAATGATAACTACAGTAGCCACTACAACCGACATCATACCCTGATTAATGGAATCGAGCCCAAGCGACGGGCCCACTACCGTTTTACTGGCTACAGTAAGAGTGGCCGGCAAAGCGCCTTCACGTAAAACCAAGGCTAAATCATCGGCTTCTTTAAGCAGGTTTTGATAATCGCCATAGCCCAGAGTAATTTGAGCCTCACCATTCATAATGGCCGTTTGAATAACGGGTGCCGAAAAAACAACACCATCTAAAACAATAGCAAGCCTTTTACCCACGTTCTTTTTTGTAAGTTCTCCAAAATTAGTTGTTCCCACCTTGTTAAACGATAGCGACACATGAGGCTCGTTGTTGTTTACTCCCACCTGGGCATTACGCAACATATCGCCTGTTACCTCAGCGCGTGTTTTTAAAAGAAGTGGAGCACCACCAATAATTTCTTTGGTAACCGGATCGCGACGTAATTCAAACACCACTTCGGTTCCCTCAGGAATTTTGCCTTTTAATTGCACATTAATTTTATCAACATCCTCTTTAGTATAACCTTCTTTTATTCCTGCTTCTTCACGGGCCTTAGCAACAAGACCTGCTAATCCGTCGCCCAAGCTATCGTCCACCATCTTAAATTCTAAAAGAGCTGTTTTGCGAATGAGGTCAATAACACGAGTAGGATCGTCAATACCGGGTAACTCCACAATAAGACGATCGCTGCCCTGTTGTATAATAGAAGCTTCCGAAACTCCATAACGATCGATACGATTACGCACCGATTCTACAGCCTGCTTAAGAGTGTTGTCGGTAATATATTTTTCGTATTTTTTGGTAAGCGTTAAATTATAAACCGTGGTGTTGGTATCGGGAGCTTCTCCCCTTGCTATAGAAAACACATCATTAAAGTTTTCTTTTAAAAGAGCATCCATTTCGGAAGCTTTAGCAGCGGGAAATTCAAGCGTTGCTCTTTTTTCACCTTTAAAGCTGTTAACTTTTACCGGTTCAATTTTATCTTTAGATTGGCGTTCAATTTCGAGAGTTAAAATATCGATACGGTTATCGATGGCTTCGTCTACAGCAATCAACATTTCCAAATAAAGGCCCCCTCTTAAATCGAGACCCAAATTGATGGATTTTTCCGGAAACAACTTGGCCCATGCCGGTTTTTTATCGGCATCCGGAAAACGAGTTTTAAAATTAAACAAGGTTGGTACCAAGAGGTAAACCGATAAGATTACGGCAAATACGGTTCCCCAGGTTTTCCATTTCCAGGTTGAGTTCATATTACTTTTTCTCGGGTGTTGGTAGGTTAGTTACGGCATTCACATGCGCGCGTTCCATTTTAACAGTAAGGCTGCCAGCAATTTGCAGCATGATGGTGCTATCGGTAATATCGGTAATTTTTCCGTAAATACCACTGGTGGTCACCACTTCATCGCCGCGTTTTAAATTATCTAACATCAACTTGCGCAATTTTTGTTGCTTTTGCTGAGGGCGTATCATGAGGAAATAAAAAATAACAAACATAATAAGGATGGGAGCAATCATCCCCAAAACACCACCTTGAGGTCCGGGGGCTGCAGCGTCCTGTGCCCATGCTGTAGAGATAAGTAGATTCATCATAAGTTCCTTTTTCTAAAAAAATCTTTTTTAAATTCAACAAATTGCCCGTTCTGAAGCGACGTGCGGACTCGTTGTAGCAAATTAAGATAGTAATGTAAATTATGAATTGTATTGAGAACTGCCGAGAGAATTTCCTTCCCCATTTGCAGATGACGGAGGTATGCCCGGGTATAATTTTTACAAGTGTAACAAGTGCAACCCTCTTCAATAGGCTTTTGATCTTCTGTGTACTGGGATTGTTTAATCTGAATAAAACCGGTATCGGTAAACAGCATGCCGTTGCGCGCGTTGCGTGTAGGAATCACACAATCAAACATATCAATCCCCATATCAATGCAGGTGATAATGTTTTCGGGCATTCCTACGCCCATCAAGTAATGTGGCAAATGGGCCGGGATAAGCGGCGTGATGTAATCGGCCATTTCATACATTTGAGGAATGGGTTCTCCCACAGACAATCCACCAATGGCCATGCCTGCAAATTTTTTACCGCCCTCTTCCATAGCTAACAATTCTTCCAGAGAGCGTTTACGTAAATCTTTGTACATCCCGCCCTGAATAATGCCAAACAGAGCCTGATCATCGCGTGTTTTACATTTAAGAGAGCGTCTCTCCCAATCCATCGATCGCGCCAGTGATTCTTCAGCTGCCGTATAAGAAGCAGTCCCTTCCAGACACTCGTCAAAAGCCATAATGATATCAGCCCCTAAATTTTCCTGGATGGCGATGGATTTTTCGGGCGTCATAAAATGTTTTTCGCCATCGATATGCGATTGGAAATGCACACCTTCATCGGTCACTTTGGCAAGCTTGGTATTTTGTGTGGGAGGGTTCGCTTCGTCTTTGGGAACAGGACGCTCTTCACGGCCCAAACTAAACACCTGAAAGCCACCACTATCAGTCAGCATGGGCCCATTCCAATTCATAAATTTTGGCAGCTGGCCCATTTTTTTAATCAGTTCATCACCAGGTCGTAAAAATAAATGATACGTATTACCCAAAATAATTTCGGCGCCCATGGCCTTAAGCTCTTCTGGGCGCATCGATTTAACGGTGGCATGCGTGCCCACCGGCATAAACACAGGCGTGTTGATAATTCCGCGTGGCGTGGTGATTTTACCTAAGCGAGCGCGTGTATCGGTAAAGGTTTTTAAAACTTCAAACTTAAAAGACATAGGAGAGGCCTTTTAAGATGGGAAATCCGTTTTGGGAAGGATTAATTTGAACTTAATTGATATGATCGAATCCTGCTAAAAATTGCTTCTAAAGACATACTTTCCGCCAGGCGGTCACGATACAAATTAGGTGCCCCAAAAGCAAAAACCATTTCGGGGTTAAAAAGAGAAGGAGCCTGAAAGGATGTCAGATAAGGCGCAATCGCCTGCTGAATGGAAGGCGGGAAATCTCCCTTTGTTGTTCCATTATAGGCAAGCCACAAAAGCAGCAAATAATTTTTTTGTCCGTAATGAGTGCTAAAATCGAAAGGAATTTTTTGCAGTGCTGCAATACGTTCTTGGGGTGTTTTTGTACTATCGGTAAGTGTATAAAATAATTTTTTATCTTCTTCACGTAAATGCTGATCGTTTACTCTTAAAAAATAATCAAATAAATCAACTTTTGCTTTAAGAGGAACATGATCGGGATGTGTAAATAAATTCCAAAGGGCTACATCCCCACCGGGTAAGTTTGATAAAACAGCAATCACCGTTTCTGGGTTCCCCTCTTTTAAACGATTAAAGCCTCCCTGTATCTGCGTTTGCGCCGACTCTACAAATAATTTATCGGCCGTAGGATATAACAAGGCTGCTAAAGCATAAGTATATTCATTTTTATTTGGATACATGAGGGCGTTTTGAACAAGTTGTGGAACAAGATGAGCTACGTGAGCACCACCATCTAAAAGAGCTAAAGCCTGCACTTGTACACGAACACAATTGAAGCGAGTGCCTTCAATGCAAATAAATGAGTCTTTACCTAATGCATTAATAAAAAGCGATTCATCGCAGCTATTGATGGAGAAATCATCCGCTTGTCTTGTTTGGTCAGATCCCGGATATGGTGATACTGGTGTAACGTCGCCCATACCTTAGTTATCGGTAAAGAACGGGAAAAGTTGCTGATGTAAATTCTTAATAAAATCAAAAGTCTACGTTAACATCACCTTCTGGGGCACTTAATCCCAGTGTGTCACATACTTCTTCATCGCTATAACTGCTAGAGGCCATATCCAATTCGTTAGCATCGTAATTATCGCCGTCATAGGTATAAAAACCATCTACACTACCTTCGTCTTCGTCTAAAGTAAGATTCATTCCCAACGAATAAGTAGTACCCGATTTTGTTACCGTTAAATTGCTAGCGCTCAGTTTAGAGATGCCACTCGTAAAATAACCATAAGCATCGTAGTTTTCACTCACGGCTAAACTTGACGAACCGCTAATACGGGCATGATCGGTACAATTATCGTATTCAAAATCAACATCACAACCCGACATCATCATAGATAAGTTTCCTGTAACCTTTACGCCGCTACTACCACCAACACCCCTAAGCGTACCCGTCACCTTCACCGTACCACCATTATCGCATGTGTAACTTTCATTAATAGGTACCGTCAAACTTTCGCTTTTGGTAAAAGATTTTTTAATACTTGTTTGTACCGAACGGCTAATAACCATGGACACACCAGTATCGGCCCCAGCTGACGATCCACCATCTTCAGCATCGATGACAGCTTTTGTGTAATAATAATAGATGGCACTAGCTGGCCCACCGGTTTTATCGATCACATCAAATGATTGAGTAGTAGTAAGAGTATCAAAATCTATCGTATCTACACTACCACCACCACCGCCGCCGCAAGCAATAAAGGTAGTCATTAAACTAAGCGCTGTAAAAATTTTAAATTTCATAATTTATTCTCCATTTATAATAGAAAGCTCGTGAGCGTATGTTATCGGTAAAGCTTTTAAAAAGTTGTGTGGGAAAGATGGGAATTATAAGAAAAATGGGTAAAAAATAATAAAACGGAAAATCCTCATAAGAGCTTAATTTTATTAACTTTTTAATTGTGAGAGATGCAAAACGTCTAATTTATCTTTTTCCCGAACAGAGCCCGATTTAAGTAAAATGAGACCATCGGCATTAAGGAAAGGAATCAATATACCGTTTAAATCAGTTGCCATAAGAAGAAAGAAACGAGAGTAATTTTTGAAGATTAGACAAATCACGTTTTACCAAAATATCAACATCTTCAGTAGCACGCACATGGCCATTCATCACACAGGCCATACCGCCAACGGTGATGTAATCGATGTTAGCCTTTGTGAGGCCGACCAACAATTTTTCGAATGGGTTTAACATTGGGCTCGGTATTAATTTTTTTGTTTAATTTTTTAATGAATAAATTGAGCTGATACACGCGTTCAAGAGGGCTTACTTCGGAAGGTTTACCTACAGTTTTTTTGAAATCCTGCATAAACTTATGATAATGGAGAGCTTTCGTTAAAGCAACAGACTTATATCAGAGACTTAGCCTTAGCCAAGGCCTCGTTAATTTTGGAAGGATCACTCCCGCCAGCTTGCGCCATATCGGGCCGACCACCACCTTTGCCGCCTACAACTTGAGCGACCTCGCCTATGATTTTACCGGCGTGATATTTATCGGCTAAATCTTTACTCACGGTAACAATGAGAGAAACTTTATCACCCGCTTTAGCAGCAATGACGGCAATACCACTTTGCAGGCGATTTTTTACGGTATCTGAAAACTCACGCAAGAGTTTGGGGTCATCAATATCCGTTTCAAAAGCTAAAAATTTTACACCGTTGATGGTTTCTACTTTGTCCATGTAATCACTACCACCACCGCCCCCACTGGCCATCTTGGTTTTAAGAGCTGCAATTTCACTATTCAGCTCTTTAATTCTATCGTTCATTTTTTTAACACGACCCGCAATTTCTTGAGGCGTAGCTTTAACGAGTTCGGCAAGCTCTCCTAAACGATGTGTCGCTGTACGGAATTCTTTTAACGCACCAAAACCAGTGACCGCTTCAATACGACGCACACCGCTGGCTACCGAGGATTCAGAGGTAATTTTAAATAATCCTATTTCACCGCTGGCATTAAGATGTGTTCCACCGCAAAGCTCGGTAGAATAAGGCCCAATCTGCACCATGCGCACTTTATCGCCATACTTATCACCAAAAAACGCGAGCGCGCCTTTGGCAATCGCTTCTTTATATCCCAACTCTTCTTTTGTGACGGGATAATTAGCCAAAATCACTTCGTTTACACGGTTTTCAATTTTTTCAAGTTGTTCGCGCGATACAGGTTCAAAATGGCTAAAATCAAAACGTAGATAATCCGGCTTTACAACTGATCCCGCCTGTTTAACGTGATCACCCAAAATTTCGCGCAGCGCCGCATGCATAATGTGCGTAGCCGTGTGATTTTTCATAATCGCCTGACGTGTAGGCGTGGTAACCTTCATTTTTACTTTGGCGCCCGAGGTAATTTTACCTTCCACTACTTTTCCACGATGCGCAAAAATACCATCCACGGGCTTTTGTGTATCAATCACTTCTACCTTACCGGTAGGCGCTTCAATAAACCCAACATCGCCTACCTGCCCGCCACCTTCACCGTAAAACGGCGTTTGATCCACAAGCACTTCTACCAAATCACCCTCGCCAGCTTCACTCGCTACTTTCCCGTCGGCAATGAGAGTAAGAACCGTTGCATCGGCATTCAGTGTTTCGTAACCTAAAAACTTAGTTTTTTTATTTTGACTAGCAAGCTCATGATAAATGGCTTCTACTTTGGCTTCGCCTGACCCCTTCCAATTGGCACGGGCCCGTTCCTTCTGCTCGTCCATGGCTTTACTAAAACCTTCCATATCCACCACAAAACCTTTTTCTTCCGAAATAATTTGTGTGAGATCGATAGGAAAACCAAAAGTATCGTAAAGTTTAAAAGCCAGTTCGCCACTTAAGGTTTTTTCTTTCTCCTTTGTGAGACGCGCAAACTCTTCACCAATCATCGCCAAACCTTTATCTAAGGTTTGAAGAAAGCTCTGCTCTTCGTTTTGAATTACCTTTTGGATAAACGACTTGTTTTTAGAAAGTTCGGGATAAGCACTCTTCATTTGCTCAATAAGAATATCGGCAATTTGAAAAATAAACGGTTTGGTGAGCCCTAACATTTTACCATGGCGGATGGCGCGACGCATGATGCGGCGTAATACATAACCTCTTCCTTCGTTAGCGGGTTGCACACCGTCGGAAATAAGAAAAGTCATCGCGCGCAAGTGATCGGCAATTACACGCACCGACACATCGTCTTCGGAATTATTACCATAAGTTTTACCGGCCACTTTTAAAATTTCTTCCATCACAGGCCAAAACAAATCGGTTTCGAAATTGGATTTCTTCTTTTGCACCACAGCGGCTAAACGTTCGAGCCCCATCCCGGTATCAATAGAGGGCTTAGGAAGCGGTGTCATCTTGCCGCTTTCATCGCGGTTAAATTGCATGAAAACCAAGTTCCAGATTTCCATGAAATCATCGGGATGTGTTCCAGGATTACCGGCCGATTTACCTGTGCCCCAATACAACTGGAGATCAACATGAATTTCACTGCAAGGGCCGCAAGGACCTGTGGGCCCCATCGACCAAAAATTATCGGCTTCATCCAAACGAACAATTTTATTTTTGGGAACACCGGCCACTTCCGTCCATAACTTTTCGGCCTCGTCATCTTCGCGAAACACCGTTATCCATAAAGGTTCGGCAGGTAATTTGATTACTTGAGTGAGAAACTCCCACGCAAACGAAATGGCATCTTTTTTAAAATAATCGCCAAACGAAAAATTACCGAGCATTTCAAAAAAGGTGTGATGGCGCGGGGTACGGCCTACGTTTTCCAAATCGTTATGCTTACCGGAAACACGCATGCACTTTTGAGAACTGGTAGCGCGGGTATAATCGCGTTTTTCCAAGCCTAAAAAAAGATCTTTAAAAGGCACCATCCCTGCATTCACAAAAAAGAGCGTGGGATCGTTAAAGGGAAGCAAACTTCCGCTAGCCACACGGGCGTGCTTTTTGGATCCAAAGTAACTTAAAAACTTTTCTCTAATTTCATTTCCTGTAAGCGTCATAGGGGGCTGGTTTTATAAGTTTTTTCTCAATCTGAAAAGCGTTATCTTTTTGACAATCCATTTTTTACAAACTCTCTTTTTTTATAAAAATAGCTAATAAAATCATATCCTTATTTTTTAGACCCGTTGGCTTTTTTGGCCCCTATTTTGCACAATATGAATGACGTGATTCAAAAATGCTTAAAATGGTCAATTTTATTAGGTTTTTGGGTAGTTTTATTCCCTATTTTAAGTGCCCACACCACACCCGAGCTTGAGCTACAAAATATCCCTGTATCTGGATCGGTTGAATATAAGTCACCTGATTACAGCAACGAACTCGATTTCATACGCAAACAAAGTAAAGCTGGATACCCCACATGGGCAGAGCACATCATCAATGCCACGTTTAAAGCCGATGGCGAAAACGGTTGGTTGGGACAAAATTATTTATTCATCGACCATTGCGATCGATGTGCCAATGGCAACAACTACAACTGGGCTCAAAATCATGGAATGTATAGTACCGTTGAAGGCGGTAACGAATATAACAGCACTATTCATACTATACCCTTAAACCCGGACCACGAACTTTTACAAAACGGAGTGGCCATTGACTACCTTGGAAATCCAATATTGATCTCAGGCACATATAGTTATTATGCCAATGCCTTAATCCCTATGTGGTCTAACATTACCGGTTTTGATTTTAATTCTTCCGCGCTCATTCCCAGTTCATTTGGAATACAACACGATAATATTGGAGGATCTATTATAGACGATGGCCCAACAGTAGACGGCCGCTACGATCCTTACAGTAGTTTTAAATTTTGTGAATATTCTAAAATGAAAAGCGATACGGTTGATACTACAAGTGCTTGCCAGGGTATCCGCGAATATATTGCTCAAAACACTTCTCTCTCTCAATTAATTGCACAAGGGCATAAGTTTGATGGAACAACTTTAATAAACGAAGATGCTGTGATGAATAGCTTTAACCTATTCAACCATCTTTCTCATCTTCATAATTTTGAAACCTATCTGGCCGATTCGCGCATTATGGCTAAATCTTTGGGGCGTGGGTATCTTATGTATGGCAATTATGGCAATTTATATTTCCCCTACACCCTCATGTTGGGAAGTGTTGCTGATGCCATTTGGATAGAGAAAAATGACAGTCACGATATCACCGGTAATGTAAACAAGCAAAAAACTTTATCCTATACCTCCAACACTTTTGAAACACTCAAATTTAAAATGGCTGAAGCTTTGTCTAAACTTGATGGACAAAATAAACCAGTGATGGCACTCGGCCGACGCGCTCAAACTAATTTTTTTCAGGGATTAAATGCGCCTCCCGAAATCTTTGAATTTGCCGAGGCTATTGCTACCAGCAATGGTGCCGCTTTCATGTTCAACCTCAAAAATGACGAAATGCCTCCGGTGCGCACCGATATTTATGAACTCATGCATAAAATTGCCGAGTTCCGCTATAAAAACCCAGCCCTCTTTGAAAAACCGTATCGCAACAAATTTGCCGAAGTTGGCTTTGTTTATTCGCTACCCACTTTCTTAAACCAAACCTATTACCAAACCGACATGTTCACGTCTCCAAACTATTACAATTTGTTTGGGTTTTCACGCGCTCTTGAAATTGCTCATTTGCAATACGAAGTTGTTTTTTTTGGGCATCCTGAATTTCCGATGCAAAAACTAAACACTAATGACCTTTTAAAATATAAGGCCCTGGTCATTCCTGCTGGCACTAACCTTACCGACGAACAAATTATTCTACTTAAAAATTATATGGATAATGGGGGCAAAGTTTTTTACACCGCCAGTTTGGGCACAAAAGATGCCTACAATAAAACCAGAAACGACCCTACAACAAGCGGTGGAACATTATATAATTATATAACAAGCCAAAAGTTAATACAGGTTTTGGGCGGTGCTAACTTTAGCGGATACAGAGGCGGGTTTTTCTCATATTCAAAAACAGAATCTGAAGCAGTAAGAGACATCCTTTTACAAAACGTTGCTAACCCCATTGTTAAATCTACTCCTGGCAGCATTCCCGACACTCTTTGGATTAACACCTGGATACATGAAAAAAACCAAAACAACTTTCTTTCGGCAAGCTTCTTAAATTATCAGGTACAAGATCATTTTGAAACGAGTTGTACCAACTGGTTAAGCAAGACCGTTACTTATAAAAATGGCACAACCGGACTAGATTATACATGTGAAAAGTATGACAACGGGTGCCAGACATGGGTTAATCTTTATGGTAGACCCGCTTGGGACACCGACAATGATCCTAACACCATTTATACTATTCCTCCTGATATGGTAGATTCATGGCCGTACGGGAAACTGTGCACCGAAATGGATTTTACAAAAGTAAGACAAGCCAGCATAACACCGGTTAATAACCAAACTCTTACCTTAAACATGCCTCAAGGGATAAGAGCAGATATAGCCTACTGGTTTGACCCGGCAACCGGAACACGTACCACACTTAGAAATCAGGCTACTAACAATAATGAGTGTACGGTAACAATTCCCCAAATAAAAGTAGAAGGCATCCTTGTTTGCGGCAACGCAGCTTCGGTTAACAACATAAATAGCATACTCATGCAGGAGCGCCTGGCCCGTAAAATACTGCACGCCCAGGGAAAAGAAGATAAAATCGACAACGCAAATACCCCCGAATGGGAGGAACTTTCCATATCAGATTCGACTACTTTAACCAATGCTCTTAATAGCCAAATAGGCGAACTCGATATAAACTTTGCCGAAACACTTATTGACGATTACCAAGAAAACAACGGCTCCATATTGGCTCTTGATTTTAACAAAAACGATGACACAGACACCATTCCGGGAAGCGCTTTACTGAAATCGGGATGGGACGGGCTTATGCCAAACTACACCTACGAGTCGGGCACTTACAGAACTTATCCGGAAGGTATTCGCTACGGCTGGCTTCCTTTTGATGACGACTCCCTACCTACTTACGAAGAAACGCTTTATCAACTTCATCCTGCTAATGGTGACCTTATTTCTACTACCGAATGCACAGCCACCTTAAACGCCGGAGAATTTTTACTGGGCACTCCTATTTTGTTAGAAAGCCCTTTTAACCGTACCTTGTGTTCGCTAGCTCGTTACAAATTAAAATTTGGTTTTTCACCAGGATATTACAAGGTAAAAATGATCCGTACCAACAATTCGAATGCAACCAATGCTTACAGGGCCTCGAGCATGGTCTGGGCTAACAATAAAGCCATGTTGCTCCATACCGCCGGCAGAGCTGGTGATTACAATGCTGATACTTTTGTTGCACATGTAAGTACCGAAGACGATGGATTAACTCTCGCAATGGCCGAATGGAATGTAGCAGGCCTGGTTATTTATCCAGCAACAGAAGACGAATACCTTGATGAGCAAAATAAACCGATGATGCTGGGGGGTATCCGCAACTGGAAAATATCGGGCAGGTTTGAAAATCCAGATTTTTACCCCCTTAACCAAATTAAAACTCCCTTTACAAAAAATGGGAATGATGTTGCTAGCCTTGGAAATTTACAAACCTTAAGCATACCCACAGAAGGTTACCCTGTTGTAAGCTTGGGAACACAAAATAAAACCAGTATGGGCGATGTTGTATATGCTGTTGCTAATGTATATGCCGACGCCGATGGCGTGGGAACATTTTCGCTGGGGGCCACAAGCTGGATGAGATTATATGTAAATGGGAAATTATGGGCATACGATCCAAATAGTAAAGGACTCATGAAGGATGAATTAAAAGTAGAGGTGAATTTAAAGAAAGGTAATAACCAAATTGTTGCCGAACTCATGCGCTATGATGAACGCGAATGGCGTTTTTATGTAAGCCAGGTCAAGTTTATGGAAGGAGCAGTAGCACCGGAGCCTTTAATACTTCCTCCTCCTGCACCACCAGCAGGAGGCTCCAGCACCCCCGTTAAAGAAGAGGCAGAGGCTGCACGAGATACTTCGCCAGAACAAAGTAGCCGCTTTACAGGATCGGGCTGCGGACTTAAGCTATAATACTCCCCAGCCTTGGGTATCCACACACCAAAATCTCTTTATTTTTCAAGTTCTAAATTTAAAATATACAATAATATCATATAGTTAATATTGTGCCTTTTGGTATTAATCTTGCTTTAATTATAACCTGAAGGACGTGTTTATGAGTAATCTGGGCCCAGTAATTAAAATGCTGGAAACAATCAACGACGCTAAAAAAACCATGATAGAAGCCATGGCTCCAACCAGCGATATAGAGCCTACTCTTGAAATGGGCGATGGGCATGGAACTCAAAATTTTGCAAGCGAGGCTGCACCGGAAACGCCTGTTAAAAAAGAAACACCCTATTTTGGTGATGCCTTGCAAAGCACTGTTATTCGCGAAGCTGATAAAGCAAAAACTTACGACAAACTGGTAAACGACGGTCATCATGAAGATTTGATAAAAAAGCAGGATCAACTTTTGACCATTTTAAATGAAGTACAGGCAACAACTCATTATGGAGGTAATCCCATGATCACAAAAGATAAGTTAGAAGAATATGTTTTTTTAGCGCTTGAAGAAGAAAAACAGGAAAAAAACTCTCATCAGTCTCAAAACGGCGAAGAAGAACACGATGAAGATAACGAACCTACCGAAGTGGTGACGATTAAAAATTCAAACCCCGGCTATTTTAAATCGCTCGTCAGTAAGATTTAACGATATAAAAAATTATACAACTTTCGCACCAACCCAAAGTTTTTGGCATACGGCGGATAACGCATGGCGTTTTCGCCCCAGAACGGACGGGCTAAAATACTTTTGAAATGACTAAAAGCATCAAAGCCAGGTTTGCCATGATACGAACCCATCCCGCTATCCCCTACTCCACCAAACGGTAATTCACTGATCGCTAAATGCACCACCGTGTCGTTAATAGCCATGCCACCCGCACTGGTTTCTTTAATTACTTTTTCCTGCACACTCTTATTGGTTGTAAAGAGATACAAGGCTAAGGGTTTGGAACGATCATTAATAAAGTTAATGGCTTCGTCCAAATTTTTGTAAGTGGTAAATGGAAGAACCGGTCCAAAAATTTCTTCCTGCATGAGAGGGGTTTCGGCGTTTTTCAATTCGACGATAGTTGGTTCGATAAAAAGGTTATTAACGTCAGACTTACCACCAATCACTACTTTCTCACCGTCCAATAATTTAAGGATACGGTCAAAATGACGCTTATTGATAATACGGGCAAAATCAGGGCTAGCTTTTACATCTTTTCCATAAAAACTTTCAATCTTTTTACGAAGCGCATCAATAAATTTGTCTTTAATCTTTTCGTTGATCAAAAGATAATCGGGAGCCACACAAGTTTGACCCGCATTTAAAAATTTGCCCCACACAATACGGTTTAGGGCAAAATCCAAATGAATTTCTTCATCTACAATACACGGACTCTTGCCACCTAGTTCAAGAGTAACAGGTGTTAAGTGTTTAGCAGCTGCAGCCATTACAATACGGCCCACTTGCGAAGAACCCGTGTAAAAAATGGTGTCGAATTTTTCATTTAATAATTCGGTTGTTTCGGGCACGCCGCCTTCTACCACTGCTAAAAATTCGGAAGGGAAATTATTATTCACTAAACGAGCCAGTAATGCCGATGTTGCCGGAGCCAACTCAGACGGTTTAATAATATTGCAGTTACCGGCAGCGATGGAAGCGACAGCAGGCCCTAAAGCTAACTGCAAAGGATAATTCCAAGGAGCTATAATAAGAGCCACGCCGTAAGGTTCGGGATGAATTTTACTGGTACCAGGTAAAAGTGGAAAATCGGTAGAAACCTTTTGGGGCTTCATCCAGCCTTTTAGACATTTTAAGGTGTGTTTAATTTCCTTGGAGATGATGATGGTTTCACCCAAATACGCTTCGGCCGGGCAACGACCCAAATCACTTTTTAAAGCAGCTTCAAAATCGAGCTCATGTTTTTCAACAAGCTCTTTTAACTTTTTAAGCTGTTCAACGCGAAAAGCATACTCTTTGCTTTTACCTGTTCTAAAAAAATCGCGCTGGCTTTGAATGAGTGAAACAATGGGAGATGACGACTGCTTAACGGCGGTATTTTGCATGAGACCTCTCGTAGGGGCGACACCAAAGTCGACCCCTACAAGAAGCGGGACAATCCATGGGTGCCAAACTTATGAGGCTTTGGCTTCTTTTTTAGCCTTAGCCTCAGCCGAAGTTTTTACCTCTTCCACAGGCAAAAGCCCAGCTTTTTGTTTAATTTGAAACTCAATCTTTTTCACTACTTCGGGATGAGTCTTCAAGTACTCTTTTACATTCTCAGTACCCTGCCCAATCCGTTCGGGCCCATACGAAAACCACGAACCACTTTTCTCGATGATTTCATTTTTTACAGCTAAATCAATGAGATCGGCCTCTTTACTGATTCCTTCACCGTAAATCATATCAAATTCAACCTCACGGAAAGGAGGGGCTACCTTGTTTTTAACAATCTTAACGCGGGTACGGTTACCAATAACATCGTCACCGTTTTTAATGGCTCCAATACGACGTATATCCATGCGCACGCTAGAATAAAATTTAAGCGCATTGCCTCCCGTAGTTGTTTCGGGGTTACCAAACATCACACCAATTTTCATACGAATTTGGTTAATGAAAATAAGCATGGTTTGCGAACGACTGACCGTAGCAGTCAGCTTACGAAGAGCCTGACTCATGAGACGTGCTTGAGCACCCATTTGCGCATCGCCCATTTCACCTTCAATTTCGGCTTTGGGCACCAAAGCGGCAACAGAATCCACCACCACCACATCCACCGCATTGGAACGCACCAAAGTTTCGGCAATTTCTAAAGCTTGTTCGCCATTATCGGGCTGGCTGATCAGTAAATCTTCGGTTTTAACACCCAGCTTGCGGGCATAGTTAACATCTAAAGCATGTTCGGCATCCACAAAGGCGCAAATACCACCCTTCTTTTGAGCCTCAGCCACCACATGTAATGTTAATGTTGTTTTACCGGACGATTCTGGCCCGTAAATTTCAATAATACGACCACGGGGTAAACCACCCACTCCTAAAGCAATATCTAAACCTAAAGAGCCGGTGGGAATGGTATCAATCTGAGAGTTTTTTGTGATCTCCCCTTCTCCTAAACGCATGATAGAACCTTTGCCAAACTGTTTTTCAATGGTAGAAACAGCCAGAGAGATGGCTTTGTTTTTATCGGTATTGTTATTGTCGATGGCTTGCATATTGTTTTTTCCTTTCGTTATGTTAAGTAATTCTTCCGTGATTTACTTTTTATGAAGCAGGCTCAGTTCACATTGCAAGACTTTTTTTAAAAAAAATAAAAAAGAGGTTTTTATGGCTTTAGTTGAATCATTAGACATCCCCTTAGGCACAACCATGCCGGCATTTAACCTGCCCTCACCCGATGGTGCTCTCTATAATAGTGCTAGCATAAATGGCCCCAAAGGCTTGCTGGTTGCTTTCACTTGTAACCACTGCCCCTACGCTATCGCTATTTGGCCTCGTTTGATTAAGCTTGCGGATGAAGCCAAAACCTGGGGCATTAACACCGTGGGCATCAATCCCAATATCCACCCCAACTATCCCGATGATGCTCCCGATAAAATGAAAATCAAAATTAAAGAATGGGGAATAAAATTTCCGTACTTAATAGATGAAAGCCAACAGGTAGCGCAAAGTTACAAAGCCCAATGCACACCCGATTTGTATTTGCTGGACCCTACCGGAAAACTCGTTTACCACGGCCGTTTGGATGACAACTGGAAAGAACCCGAAAAAGTGCAAGTGCAAGAACTGCGCAATGCGATGCTGGCGTTAAAAGAGGGCAAAGCTATCACTAGCAATCAAAAACCTTCCATGGGCTGTTCTATTAAGTGGCGCTAAAAATGCCGCGCCCGAGAACGTACCTGATACAGTTTTTCGGTAAAACCTCCTTCTTTAAGAAATTTGAGTTCTAAATGTTTGAGCTGTTGCCTTAACAGGTAAATACTTTGGTGAGTTAAACAAATTAAAATATTGGCTGCCACTTCCGGAGTTTTCTTCAAAATCTTGTCAGACAAGTCAGACTTGTCCGACGGGTCTGACAGGTCGGACAAAAACTTTCGGACTTGAAGAGTTTTTTCTTCGTTCTTACCCCACAAGCGCAAACTATTTTGTCTTAAAAAATCTTCGTAATCGAGCAAGAGTTCTTCTAGGCTGGCGCGGGCCACACCGGTTAATTTTAATTCCGTTTTTTTAGAAATTCCCGAAGCCATACTGGCTTCGGCAATATTCTGCACCCCACTCCGCGCGGCTTGCACCATTTGATCGTGAGTACGCGAATACTTACTTACCAAACGGTTACAAAAAATTACCGTATTATCGTAAACCAATTGGGCACACTGAAAGCTCCGCAAGTTGCGATAACCACCATGGACAGAAATAAGTTTGGGTGCTTCGTTCATGCTTTGGCTAAAGCAAAGCTTATGCCAAAAAGCACAAAACGATAACTCTTTGAATTTTAAAGGAAGTGTTTTTAGAAAAATTCTTCAGAGTCCGATTCTGAGTCCGACAGGTCCGACGCGTCGGACTCGTCAGACAAGTCGGACTAGCGCACTCTCAGTTCCACCCGACGGTTTTTAGCTTTGCCTGTATCATTAGAATTAGAAACAGCAGGTTTTGTATCGGCAAAACCGCTTACTTCAATACGCAAAGGCGTAATCCCCTTACCCGTTAAATATTTTTTAACCGCATTAGCCCGGCCCAACGATAATTTTTGATTGGCCTTGTGCGTACCCGTATTATCGGTATGCCCTTCAGCTACAATTAATTTTACTTTTGGATTTTGTTTTAAAAGTGAAACCACCGTATCCAGTTTTGCCTTATCGTCTTTAGAAATTTTAGACGAGTTGCTGGCAAAATAAATGGTGGGTTGCAAGGCACGCAAAGCATCACGTCCTAAACCTTTTTCGCCCTTCCCCCAGCCAACGGTCACACCCGCATCGGCTCTAAACGTAGGCGATGTAGCGCCGCGCACCAAGGGAACACCGCCGCTTACATTAAAACTAACCGGATGATTTTTAAGTTCCACATCCACGCCACCCATCGCCTCAAGCGGAGAGCTTACCTGATGTGTTAAGGGTTTGTTGATGGCCGTTGAGCCTACCAGATCCACTTTCAGTTTTACTTGTTTGGATACAGCATAGGCCGAACCGATACTGCCTAAAATACGCCCCTTCTGGTTGTAATTGCTATAGCTAACACTTTGCCGCGCTTCTACACCCACGTTTAAAGCCGAATACCATTTGTCGCCCATTTCCCAATCGAGGGCTCCAATAAGCCCGCCACGGGGATATTTATCGGCCACATAATATTTTTCCATACCGGTGGGAATAGTGAGATACGGCACCAGTGCAAAATGAGTTTTACCACTCTGGCTATGAGCAACAGGAATATGCCCTCGTAACAAAACATCGCCTAACGTGGCTTTGTTGGCATAAGTTGAAAGCGATGGGGCTAATCGTTTATTGACCGATACAATAGGCACAATCACATCGAGCCCCAGTTTTTGTTTGGGAGAAAAACTAAAACCCAAATTATGGGTAACCAGGTGGTTGATAAGTCCCTTACTCACACCGCTCCATTTTAAATGATTGTACCCATACTGAGTATCAAACGAAAAAGTATAGGGCGATGTGGGTTTTTTAGCTCCCAAGGTATAAATAATACCCGGAGAACCCAAAACAGGGGCATCGGGATTTACCGAAAATTGGTCCGTTGCCGCCATAGAACTGGAGTTATAAAGCAAAAACATCAGCACTAGAGAAAGCAGCATTTTGCCTTTGCGTAAACGCAGAGCAAAGAGCGGCAAAACAAGGAAAGCAAGCATGAGCAGAGTATTTTTTATTTCCTGGCCCACATCAAACTGCCGGCTTGGGTCAACATGGCAGGTGCAATCGGGATAAGTAGGATCCACCGCAGTTGTAAACGTAATGTCGGTGTCTATTTCGTCGATATCAGGATTTGCAACCGTGGCATAAAAAGTATTGAAGTATCTTTGATACGTAGCACCATTGTCGTTATAAAATCCCACCCTCATATTAATTCTAAAATACACGGTACTGCCTGCGTCTATCGTTCCAATATCACAAATAATGGTCAAATTGTCGGAGGTGGGTGTGCAAGCTATCGTTCCTGTTACAGTGCCTGCATCACCATCTAAGATTTCAAGTGTATCATTCTCACGCAAAATATTTCCGTTTCCACGATGTTCGTCAGGCGTATAAAGACGTAATATGGTATTGAGTGAATCGAACTCCCCTGTATTACTGATGGCCACCTGATAGTGGAATTTAGTTCCCATTTTTGCCAGCCCTGCTTTGTAGAGCTCGGAGAGATAGGTGCTGACCGCAACTGTTAAAGTGGGAGTGTTATTAAAGTGCAACATGGCAATGCCATATGGCTGGTTACCCGCAGCCACCGTAGTGTGAGTGAGTCCATCAACACTGATGATCCCTAAGGTTCCGGAAGCATCCTCGGTTAAATAAAGTTTAGTTTCATCTTCATTTAAAATAGCCTGGCGCGGAAAATTACCTACAGCGATGGTTTCAACGATAGTGCGTGTAGCTGTTGATATGACATCGATATCGTTATCTCCCGAATTGAGTACAAATAAAAGACTATCATCGTCATTTAATACCAACCCTAATGGAAAAACTCCCACTTCAATAGTTGTACTAATAGTGTTGTTAGAGGTGCTAATCTCCGTAATATCCGCTGTTCCATTGTTGGAAGAATAAAGAATAGTGCCCGCATGATTCACCAACAAATTAAGCGGGCTGGAACCACCTGGCAAGGTGATGGTAGCAGTAACCGTATTACTAGAAGTATCAATTACCGAAATGGTGCTGTCAGCTGAATTACCCACATACACTTTTGTTCCGGCCGGGTTAATAGCAATACCAACGGGCGAATTACCTACAGCAATTGTATCGGTAACGGTATTACTTGCTGTGTCGATTACATAAACAATATCATCAATGGAGCAAGTTACATAAACAGTAGAACTATCGGGAGTAGCCACTAGTTGCTCGGGGGCTATACCTACGTCAATGGTAGCACTCACCGTATTGTCGGTTGGGTCAATCACCGACACATCACTGGTTAAACTATTGGCTACATACAAAGCGCTGGCATCGGGCAAGGCCACAATACCTTTGGGTTCGTCTCCCACATCAATTGTATCGGTCGCTGTATCCGATTCCGGATCAAACACTGTAACCACGCCAAGGGCAGTATCGCCTACATAGAGGCCTAAATCATCGGCCCAACTTTTAACTGAATGGGTGAATAAACTACAAACAAGACACACAAAAAAAACAAACAAGAATTTCAAACGCATAGTTCTCCCTCTATTTTAAACACATAAATAATTTACTTTACCCTTAACTCAACACGACGATTTTGAGCACGCCCCTTATCGGTATTATTGCTGGCTACCGGTTTAGTATCAGCAAAACCTGTCACCTCAATGCGGTTAGAGGCAATTTTTTGTTTTACCAAATAATTTTTAACTGCCGTTGCACGTTTAACAGATAACTTTTGATTCACCCTGGATGAACCTTTATTATCGGTATGACCTTCGGCTACCATTAATTTAATCTTGGGGTATTGCTTTAAGAGAGCAGCCACCTGATTTAATTTGGCCTGGTCGTCTTTACCAATTTTTGCCGAGGCCGAATTAAAATAAAGTGTGGGCTGCAACGCTTTAAGTTCCGCTTTTCCAAGCCCTTTTTCGCCCTTCCCCCAACCAACAGTCACACCGGCATCAGCTCTAAAGCTGGGCGAAGTAGCCCCACGCACCAAAGGTCCACCGGCGTTTACGTTAAAAGAAACGGGATGATTTTTTAAATCAATCTCAACACCACCCATAGCTTCAAGCACCGTTGCCGGTTGATCTTTAAAAGGTTTATTGACCGCGGTTGCTCCTACTAAATCGGCTTTTACTTTTACCTGTTTAGAAACAGCGTAAGCTGTTCCAATACGTCCTAAAGCACGACCTTTTTCATTAAAATTTCTCGAATCAATACTCTGCCGCGCCTCAAAACCCAAGTTAATGGCCGAATACCATTTCTCTCCCATTTCCCAATCAAGCGCACCCACTAGCCCGCCACGAGGATATTTATCGGATACAAAATACTGATCGTTACCCGTGGGTATACTCATGTAAGGAATGATGGCAAAATTTGTTTTGCCACTTTTACTTTTTACCAGAGGAATACGTCCACGCACGGTTATATCCCCTATTCCGGGTTTATTGCCATCATGATTTATTAAATGAATTTGGTTCACCGATAAAACGGGAACAACTACATCAATGCCCAGTTTTTGCTTGGGATAAAAACCAAAACCTAAATAATGCGTCACTAAATGAGTAACAATGCCATCGGTCACACCTTGTACTTTGGCATGATTATACCCGTATTCGGTATCAAAGCTAAAATGATACGGCTTTTGGGGTGCTTTGGCTCCCAAAGTATAAATAATACCGCTACTCCCCAGAGTGGGCGCATCGGGATTAACCGAAAAACGGCTTGTAGAAGCTATAGACGGAGCACTATAAAGAAAGATAAGTAATAAAAGAGATAAAAATATTTTTGCCCTACGCCAACGTAAAATTAAAACAGGCATAATAAGAAAAGAGAATAATAATAAAGTATTTTTCATTTCGCGACTCCCGTCAAAAAGGCGGTTACCCGCTATGTTAAAAGCACACCCCGATGAATAACCAGCACCCAGCGTAGTAAGGGTTGAACTATCGTTAGCCGTGATAGAATCCGACGTGGCCGTTGCCGTAAAATCATCATCCACTTCTCCACTGGTTAAATCGCCTACATGCATCGCCACTTTAAAATAACGGGTATCTCCCGCAGTTAAGGTTCCAATATCACAAGTAAGTATTTTTGCGCCGCTCTCCGTACATGTAATAGTAGATGTAGAAGTTCCAGCGTCACCGCTTAATTCATAAATTTGATTTTCTTCCATATGAATTCTGCCACCAACCATTGTATAGGGGCCACTGGTAAGCACTAATTGTGTATCGTCCAAATCTGCCCCGCCTGTATTGGCAACAACAACCTGATAAGAAAAAGATCGGTCGGGCGTCACTTCGCCAGACGCCGTGATATTAGCATCAAAGGGAGTTGTGATGGTTACCGTTAAAGCCCCTGCACCAGCAGAAACATCACGTAAAATAGCAATACCATAAGGTGTAAGACCAACAGCCACAGATGTGCGCACCAAAGTATCGGTATTTACAATACCCACCGTAGCATTATCACTCTCGGTAACATAAAGCTTTGTTTCGTCTTCATTGAGAGCTCCATAACGCGGAAAAGCACCCACAGACACATTATCTTCAAGTGTCATGGGATCTGTCGTGATTAAATCAACTTCTTGGCTCGCGGCATCAACAGCATATACCAAGCCATCATCGTTTGTGATAACGGTGCTAAAAGTTTCAAAACCTGAGAGTGCCGAATCAACAATAGTATTGTTAGACGTATCAATCTTATCTACATCCGAACCCAAAAATTCGCTCACATAAGCAAAAGCACCGTCATGGCTAATAGTAACGTTAATAGGAAAAGAACCGCCTCCTATATTGATGGAAGAAACACTATTATCGGATAAATCCACCACCGACACTGAATCGCTTGCGGTATTGGCCACATATAAAAAAGCACCATCAGGAGTAATCGCCAAACCACGAGGGGAATTTCCCACTAGCACCGTATCGGTAACAGTACCTGATTCAACATCAATAATAGATACCGAGTTATCTCCATTGTTGGTCACATACACGGTGGTACTATTAGGGTTTGCCACCACCGAATCAGGTTCGGCCCCCACAGAAATTGTATCTACCTCTGTATTATCCGTTGGATCAATCACCGAAACATTGTTACTTCCATTATTGGCCACATACACAGCACTCGCATCCGGCAACACCGCTACACCTCGGGGGCCAGTACCCACGTTAATCGTATCCGTCACCGTATCAGTGGCAGGGTCAATGACTGATACCGTATTATCGAAATTGTTGGTGACATAAATAGCCAGATCTTCGGCAAAAACTAAGGAGGGAACAAAAAAAGCGACAACAAAAAATACAAGCAACGCCCTTTTCATAATTAAGCCCCCGCTATTTTAGATATAAAGAAAAAATCTGCAGGTAATGTAACAAAAAACAGCAAACAGACAAGAAAAGTTTTAGACTCTCTATTAGTTTCGTCATATAAACATGACTTATGAAACCAGCAACATCCGTTATTTTTGGAACTCTCTTTATCCCCTTTGCCTTGCTCATTCTTTTTTATTCGGAAACAGCACCCGAATATGGAAAAATAATGAATAGCGCCATAAATCTAAGCACAGATAAGCCCACAGAACCTTCATTCAAAAAATCGTTTTGGATATCGGGGACTATTACAGCCTCAAAACCTGCTGTTGATGAAAACTTTTTACCCCATACAAGCATTGCAAACTATCCCCCACTCTATTTAAAGAGATCGGCTCAAATTTATGCCTGGCAACAAAAAACGCTTAAAAACCCGCCTAAACAGCTTGAAGATTACCAATATACCACCGAATGGTTTAGCGATAACGTCCCTAACAGCAGTACTTTTTTCATTAAAGATGGGCATCAAAATCCATCATCCCCTTTTAAATCAACCCAGATTTTTTTAGGACAAGACATTCGCGTTGGCAATATTCCCTTGCTTATAGAACCCGACCAACTTTTTTCGTTACAAATAGCGCAAACCCTTCCCTTTACCTTATCGCCCTCAATGATCAACAAAGTAGCTCCTGACAATTCCAATTTGTTTATTGGTAGCGACTTGGTAACCTTATACAAAAGTAATAGTGCTCAATCAGAGAGCCAAGCTTTTACAGTGGGGGATCTTAAATTTACATATGAAAGCTTCCCGTTAAACAAACAAGTAACTGTGATGGGTGCGTGGGATGGCTCTTCGCTTGTACCATTATGTCTCTCTAAAATCCGTCCTTGCCATATATCTATTTATCCAGGCTCAAAAACTGAAATGCAACGATGGCTCACTCAAGCCGATACAGCCATGTTTTATGCGGGTCGCTTTTTTAGTTTTTTATTTCTTTGGTTGGCGTTTTACCTTTTGGCAAAACCCTTTAGACACGTTTTTGAAGTAGTTCCCTTTTTTGGAAAAATAGCTCACACGGCTCTTGGCGTTCTCTGTTTTATTTTTAGTCTAATTTGCGTTGTGCTAGCCGTGCTATTTATTAAATTATTCTGGCTTATTGTTGTGGGCTTTATTGGGCTACTTGTTGCTCTTTATTATATCTATAGGCCAAAGGCATAAAATTTAATTCTCAAACTCTTCACCCAGTTTAGGCACTACGGCGTAAGGCACGCCTTCATCTTCCATTTTTTGATAATCATCTTCCGTGGCACTGCCGTAGATAGCTTCATGCGGGGCTTCACCTTTGTGCATTTTAATAGCGGTTTCGGCAAATTTATCGCTCACGTTTTTACAGTTATTTTTGATGTACTGGGTCATGGCTTTTACAACCGTCACCGGATCAAAATTAACATTCATCGAATCGTGTGAAGGCGCCGACACGAGGGCATCGGCATGTTTAACAACCCGTTTTTTGGAGGCTCCCGCATGTTTGGCAATGTGACCGCCCGAAACTACTTTTTTAATATCAAGCGAACCACATTCAGAACAGGCCACAAGCCCCTCTGCACGTTGCTTATCAAAAGCATCGGCATTGGGAAACCAGCCTTCAAAGCGGTGCCCAAACAAGCATTGGAGATCGTAAATAACCATGCCCTATGCCTAATACGTAAACAAAATTTGTAAAGAGGATTCTCGCGAATCGTTTATCGCTTATCGCAGATCGCATAAAAAAGACCCTTTTCTCTTCGCGATTAGCGATCAGCGAACCACGATAAGCTCCTTTCTCAACCAATTCAAGGCGATGGAGCTCACTAAAAGCTTAAACATGTCGCGGTTACGCGGAAAATTAAACAGTTTTTCTTTGGTTCCGTTGGGGCTAGCAAGTGCCACATAAACCGTACCCACAGGTTTAGCAACAGAGCCGCCACTAGGCCCAGCAATTCCGGTTACCGCAATACCATAATCACTTTTTAATTGGCGACGAATGCCTTGAGCCATTTCAATGGCACACTGGCTGCTTACCGCGCCATGGGTTTTAAGTGTGGCCTCGCTCACACCTAAAAGTTTTACTTTAGATTCATTACTATAACTTACTGCACCACCTAAAAAATAAGCGCTTGATCCGGGCACATTGGTAACGCGGCTGGCAATAAGCCCACCCGTGCACGATTCGGCCAGGGCTAAAGTTTTTTTACTTTTATTCAAAAGTTCACCTACCACTTTTTCAAGCGTATCCTCACCTTCACCGTAAATAGCCTCCCCTATTTTTTGACGAACTTGATCTTCAACTGCCGCTAAGGCCTGAACGGCATTTTCTTCTGTTTTGTCCCAGGCCGAAAGTTTAATGGTGGTTTCGGGAAACTGCGCTCTAAAGCCCACACGCACATTGTTAATTTCGGTTACTCCCGAATAGAGTTCTTTAAGAGCCAAATCTAAATCGGCCTCACTGGTGCCAAAACATTTGAGGAATTTACTCACAAAGATTTTTTTATCGGGATTATTTTGAATAATTTCCGCGAAAACAGAATCTTCAAAAAGCTGCTTCATTTCACGTGGTACGCCCGGTAAAAAATAATATCGTTTCTTTTTAAAGGTAATACCAATACCCGGCGCCGTACCCCATTTATTGTCAAAAACATCAGCGCCTTCAGGAACATCTGCTTGTTTCTTATTATTTTCGTGCAGTGTTCGCCCCAGCTTTTTCATGAGGGTTTCTAAACGGTTTAAGGTAGGCTGATGCCTCACCATTTTTTTACGAAAAGTTTTAGCGGCTATTTCTAAGGTAAAATCATCAGCTGTAGGCCCCAACCCACCAGAAACTAAAACAATATCAGCACGCTGATTAGCAAGCAATAAAGCCGCCTTAATATCGGCCGCGTCATCCCGCACCGAGGTATGCCATACTACTTTGATTCCACCAGCCCATAGCTTATCGGACAAATAGGCCTTGTTAGTATCTACTATATTACCGGAAACAATTTCATCACCTACTGTGATAATTTCAGCTTGCATAAAAACACTTGTAACAAATGTGTTTGACACTCTCAATACGAAAGAATTAGAAAGAAGACCAATGTCTAAGTCCACCAATATCGTTTGGCATCAGGGCCATGTAAATGCTGAAGAGCGCTCTAAAAGTTTAAAACAAAAAGGAGCCGTCCTTTGGTTTACAGGTTTATCGGGCTCTGGCAAATCCACCATTGCATCAAGTGTAGAAAAAGCTCTTATAACCCAAGGTTTTCACGCCTACGTAATAGATGGTGATAATTTGCGCCATGGGCTTAATAAAGATTTGAGTTTTGATGATAAAAGCAGATCCGAAAATATACGTCGCGTGGGCGAAGTAGCCAAACTTTTTTGTGATGCCAATGTGATTACTCTCGTTTCGCTCATCTCGCCTTTTAGAAAAAACCGCGATGATGTGCGGGCCATTATTCCGCAAGGTCATTTTTTTGAAATTTTTGTAAATACACCCATCGAAGAATGTGAAAAACGAGACCCTAAAGGCCTTTACCAAAAAGCACGCAAGGGAGAGATTAAAGATTTTACCGGCATTTCGTCTCCTTACGAAGAACCGTTAAAACCGGAACTTAATTTGGAAACAGCGCAGTTGAGTATTGAGGAGTGTGCAAAGGCCGTAATTGAAATGCTGAAAAAGAATAAGATTGTGTAACCCACCTCTGTCTCCTCCCTTAATTTAAGGGAGGAGGACTTTCTTAGCCCCTCCCACTTAAATTAAGGGGGAGGACGGGAGGGGGTTACTCTTCACAACATGACCGCAATTAACGAACAACTGATTGCCGAACTGGAACAAATCAACGATACCAGCGCCCTCTTAAAGGAGGTATTCAAGCGCTTTAAAAAACGGGCGGCTATTGGTACCAGCGGTCAACTCACAGGCGTTGCGCTGATTGATCTTGCTGTCCGCGCCAAAATCAAACCTCGTATTTTTACCATTGATACACTTCGTCTCTTTCCGGAAACTTACGAACTATTTGGCAAAATAGAAAAGAAATACAAAATCAAAATTGAAAAAATAAAACCAGACCCCGTTAAAATAGACCGGATGATTAAGCAGCACGGTGAGTATTTGTTTTTTGACACGCCCGACAAACAAAAATTTTGCTGCCACTTACGTAAAGTAGAACCCAATAATAGAGTTTTGGAAACTTTAGATGTATGGATTACCGGTTTAAGAAGCGATCAATCAGCCACGCGCGCCGATGGCAAAAAGTTCCAGATTATTACAGGTCCCACAGGAAAACCTATTTTAAAAATTGCCCCTCTGTTTAACTGGACCGAGAAAGATTTGCGCGATTACATTGCCAAATACAAAGTACCCATGCACAAGCTGTTAAGCTGGAATGAAAATGGCTGGTATTACGAATCGCTGGGATGCATTTTATGCACCACCCCTATTGGTCCACACGAACCCCGCCGCGCCGGGCGCTGGCGCTGGTTTAACCAGAATGACCCTGATAAAAAAGAATGTGGACTGCATGTGAATGCTACCGATAACACGGATGGCTGACGCAGTTTTAATATATTTTTAATTCGCAGTTAATCTTGCCCTTAAGAACTTCAAACTCGTCAGTCCCAAAAAGTTTACCCATGAAACTCTTCTTTAAAGCTACCAATACCAACAAAACAGTATCAGGAAATTGAGCCGCCTGCTCACACGCAGCCAGATAGTTAGCATTTAATTTTTGAATTTCAATTTTATGCGCAAACGTTGCCCCCTGCTTGTCAATTTCAGCTAATAGCGCCTCATCGTCCCCACCCGCGTAAACCACACGCAAGGCTTTACTGCCTTCTTTGGCTTTGTGTAAACACCAGTGAAGACCCTCGGTTGAATAGCGGTTAGGGCCAATGAGATAAACAATTTGTGACATCTTTATATACCGCCGGCAATAGCAGGAACGATACTTAACTCATCACCGTCTTTCAGAGCAGTTTTATCACCGTCTAAAAAACGGATATCTTCATCATTCACGTAAAAATTAACAAAGCGGCGTAATGCACCGGCATCGTCGTACAAACGTTGACGGAAACCACCAAATTGCTTTTCCAAAGCGGCAAGCACGTCCGCTACATTTTTACCATCTACCGATACTTCACTTTGGTTAGCCGTTAAGGTTTGCAAAGGAGTAGGAATTCTTACTTTGATTGCCATATTGACTCGTGAATCGCTGATCGCTCATCGTGAATCGCAAAAGAATCACAAAGAGCGTCACTGACGCCACGCCTTACAAAATTGTATGTTCTACAAAATCTTTTTTGTCAGTACTCCACAAAAACTCGGACGAATTTTTCACTTTGCCGCTATACACCGATACCACCAGATACGACAAATGAGGGAAAAGAGGCTCACCCCAGGGTGCTGCCATCCCCTTATCTTCATCCGAAAAATAAACACCATGTTCGGGATGCGAATGAAAAATACTGATAATACTTAAACCCTTGGCCTTGGCGTCTTTTTCGATAGCTTCCATCGCTTTAGGATCAATCGCATAAGCCGTTTTGGCTTCACGCGGATAACGCTTGGGATCCTGCGCATGAAGCTTATCTTGAATATTTTCAACAGCAATAAACTGCACAGCGTTGCGGCCACCGTCTACCGTGCCCAACACAAAGCCGCAACCTTCATTGGGATAAGTTTTTTCTGCTTCGGCGTAAATTTCGTTTAATAATTTTTCTTCAATCTTAATCATATCTAAATAAAACTCTTAAAGCTTTAGGTGTGTTCTTTTTTATTTTAAGACCCTCTGTTGTCAATTGGAACAATCGGGATAAATAGCTCCAATTGGCAACAGCGGAGCGTCGACTGGGTCGTCCCAGTCGTAAGTGTGTCTTGAAATAAAAAAGAACATGCCTAAAGCTTTTCCATGCAAACTACAATTCAAAATACCGATCTCCATGATCGGCAAAAATTGTCACCACCACGCCACTCTTTAAAGTTTTGGCTACATTTAAAGCCGCCAGCATGGCAGCACCACTGGAGTAACCGACAATAATCCCTTCTTCACGCCCCAAACGGTCTACCATGTCATAACTTTCTTCAGTTTCCATCCACAGCACATGGTCGAGACTACTTTCGTTATAAATTCCCGGCACAATGGATGAGGGCATGTGCTTTAAACCTTCCAAGCCGTGTAACGAGTGCGCCGGCTGGGCACCATAGCATACAATATTTTTATTAAAAGCCTTTAAACCACGGGTAGTTCCCATGGCTGTACCGCTGGTTCCCATCGTCGCTACAAAATGTGTTACCTTGTGATGAGTCTGATTCCAAATTTCGGGAGCTGTTGTGTCCACATGCGCTTGCGGGTTAAACGGGTTATTGTACTGATCGGGCATGAAATATTTTTCGGGGTTTTCGGCGTACAATTTGTGCGCCAAACGTATCGCCCCATCCGACCCTTCAAAAGGGCTACTAAAAGTAATGCTGGCCCCAAACGATTCGGCAATATCTTTACGCTGCTGCGATACGTTTTTAGGCATCACCAATTCTACGGGATATCCTAACGCTGCCCCAATCATGGAATACGCTACACCGGTATTACCCGAGGTAGGATCCATAATCGTTTTTCCCCTGGTAAGTTTGCCGCTTTTTAAGCCTTCCTGAATCATGCGGTACGCCGCACGATCTTTTACCGAACCACCCGGGTTAAAATATTCGAGCTTCGCATACACCTCCACCCCTTTCGGTAAATCTTTGGTGATTTCCCGAATTTTAACGAGCGGCGTATTGCCGATGCGGTCTAGGATGGAGTTGATAATCAAGTTAGCCTTCGATCACATTCATTTCGATCGGCTCAACTTGAACGCCGCGTTCACGGAAGTATTTCATCGCTTCCACCACTTTATCATCCGGCCCTTCAAGGAGTACGGCCATCAAGCCTACTTGCGAATTTACTGAGGCTGAACGAATGTTAAAGCGCACTTTAAACTTATCGTACATATCGCAAATAATTGCTTCTTTGGTTTGTTTTTCGGGGAATGTTAAATACACTTTGCGTTCTACAACTTTGCTCATAAATGCTCTCCTATTGTTTGTAAGTTATTTCTTAATACTACCCATAAATTCGTTAAAAGCACCAATTTTAGGATCAATCACGGGAGGTTTCCCTAAACGATCCACCACTACTTCCTGTGTTTTTAAACCGTTACCGGTAATACACAGCACGATGGATTCATTGCGCGGGATTCTTCCCTGCTCAATCAGTTTTTTGGCCACACCCACGGTAACACCACCAGCAGTTTCGGCAAAAATTCCTTCGCTTTCGGCGAGGAGCCGGATCGCATCTACCACTTCATCATCCGTCACATCTTCACTCCATCCCTGTGTTTCGGCCATGGAACGCGCGGCATAAAAACCGTCGGCCGGGTTTCCGATTGCGAGTGATTTCACCAGCGTGTTGGGTTTAACCGGCTTAAAGATTTCCCATTTATTTTTAACGGCCGTAGAAATGGGCGAACAACCCGTAGGCTGAGCACCATAAATTTTGGCGTTATTTTCGGAAATAAGACCGATCTTTTCCATTTCCTTAAACGATTTATCAATTTTGGTTAAAAGCGAACCACTGGCCATGGGTACCACCACGTGTTGTGGCGTTTTCCATCCCAATTGTTCTACAATTTCATAACCCATCGATTTAGAACCTTCGGCGTAATACGGGCGCATGTTGATGTTCACAAAAGCCCATTTGTACTGGTTGCCAATTTCGCTGCACAAGCGATTCACTTCATCATACGTGCCTTTAATACCTACCAGGTTAGTACCGTATATCATAGTGCCCATTACTTTGGTGGCTTCGAGATCGTACGGGATAAAAACGAAACTATCCAGATCGGCCGCAGCCGCATTAGCAGCCACCGAGTTAGCCAAGTTGCCTGTAGAAGCACAGGCCACGGTCTTAAAACCAAATTCTTTAGCTTTGGATAAGGCTACAGACACCACACGGTCTTTGAAAGATAAGGTAGGATAATTAACCGCATCGTTTTTAATATAGAGTTCGTCCACACCCAAAACTTTAGCCAGGCGATTAGCCCGGCGTAGCGGTGTGTAACCCACTTGCTTACCCACGGTGGGATCGTTATCAATAGGCAGAAGCTCTTTATAGCGCCACATGTTTGGGAGGCGTGAGGTGATTACATCGCGTGTTAAAACACCTTTAATTTTGTCATAGTCATAAACCACTTCGAGAGGTCCAAAACAAAACTCACACACATGTGTGGGTGTTTTAGGATACTCATGGCCGCATTCGCGACATTTTAAACCACGTGCATAACTCATACAGTTGTTCCTTTCGTAAAAAACTTTTCGATACTGAAATAGCGCTGACCCGCATCACATAAAAACGTGAGTACCTTTTTTCCTTTTCCCAATTTTTCTGCCACTTGCAGAGCTGCAAAAACATTGGCTCCCGAGGACAAGCCCAGAAGCAGCCCCATCTGACGTGAAAGACGTTTGGTTGTTGTGTAGGCATCGGCATCGGATACTTGGATGATCTTCTCCACAATTTTGGGATTATAATTTTTAGGAATAAAACCATGGCCCAATTGCTGAATACGATGCGAACCTGCAACCCCGCCCGATAACACGGCCGAGCTCTGGGGCTCTACAGCGATCACACGGAGTGACGGAAATTTCTTTTTTAACTCTTCACCCACGCCTGTAATGGTGGCGGCTGTTCCTACACCTACCACTAAGGCATCTAAACCATCCGGGAAATCAGCAAGTATCTCCTGAGCCGTGGCACGACGATGAGCTTCCACAGCAGCGGGGTTTTCAAACTGTTTGGGATCAAAAGTATTTTTATTTTTAGCCTTAAATTCTTCAGCAGCCTTCACGGCCCCGCTCACCCCATCATTTTTAGAAGTCAGGTGAAGAGTAGCCCCAAAAGCTTCAAACATTTTGCGACGCTCCAGACTCGCATCTTCGGGCATAAATAAAACAAGAGGATATTTTTTAACCGCACACACCATGGCCAGCGCCACACCCGTATTACCCGCAGTGGCGGCTACAATTTGCGTATCTTTTTTGATAAGTCCATCCGCCTCGGCTTTTTCAATCATCGCTAAGGCCGTGCGGTCTTTTACCGATAAACTGGGGTTAGCCGCTTCGAACTTGCCAAAAAGAGACGCAGCGTTAGGACTAGTCAAACGGTCTAGCGAAAGAACTGGTGTATTCCCTACCGTTTTTAAAATGTCGTCAAAAACCTGCATAAAAAAAAACCTCTTCGCTAAGAAGAGGTTATCAAACAGCTCTTCTTATCTTAACCCGTACAGGGTTGGAATTAGCACCAGGCCTTCCTAATTTTGAGGAAGCGGTTGCTGTGACGTCATCGGGCCAATCCCTCAGTCACTCTGGATAAGATCTAGGTTTACAAAAATATAAAAACCTATTATTTAGAATGGCTTACGTGATACCAAGTGAAACACTCACTGTCAAGACCAGAAAAGGATTAAAATGACCGCTTATGAAACCATTATCGGGCTTGAAGTCCATGCCCAGTTAAAGACAAAAACCAAGATTTTCTGTAGTTGTTCCACGGAGTTCGGCGCGCCCCCCAATAAGAACACCTGCCCCGTTTGCCTGGGCCTGCCAGGAGCTCTCCCTGTGTTAAATCGCGAGGTAGTGAATTTAGCGATTAAGGCGGGGCTCGCCCTAAACTGCACAATTAATCATAGATCTATCTGGGCCCGTAAAAACTACTTCTATCCCGACCTCCCAAAAGGCTACCAAATCACTCAGTATGAAGAACCCATCTGCACCAAGGGTTATTTAGATATTAATGTGGACGGAAAAACCAAGCGCATTGGTGTAACACGCATTCATATGGAAGAAGATGCCGGCAAGTTGTTGCACGATCATGGTACCGGTGCCACATCGCATGTTGATTTAAACCGTGCCGGAACACCTCTTTGTGAAATTGTGAGCGAACCCGATATGAGAAGCAGCGCCGAAGCCGGGGCTTACCTGCGCCAGCTGCGCAGCATTGTGCGCTATGCCGATGTGTGCGATGGCAACATGGAAGAAGGAAGCCTGCGTTGTGATGCCAACGTATCTGTTCGTCCCGTAGGACAGAAGGAATTTGGAACCCGTGTCGAGCTTAAAAATATCAACTCGTTTAAGTTTGTAGAAAAGGCCATTGAATACGAAGTAGCCCGCCAAATTCAAGCGAACGAAACCGGCGAAAAGATTGTGCAGGAAACACGCCTGTGGAACACTACCAAAAATATTACCGAATCGATGCGTGGTAAAGAACAGGCACACGATTATCGCTACTTTCCCGATCCGGATCTCGTGCCTCTTATTTTGGACGACAAATGGATTGAAGGTGTTAAAAAGGAAGTACCCGAAATGCCCGCCCAAAAAGCAGCACGTTTTGTGAGTGAACTAGGCTTACCCGAATACGATGCTGGCGTGCTGACGGCCGAACGTGAACTCTCCGATTATTTTGAAGAGGCAGCCCGTGGCACCAATGCTAAGCTTGTGAGTAACTGGATTATGACCGAGCTGCTGCGTGAGCTGAAAAATTCTGATAAAGAAATTACCGATTCCCCTATTCCGGCTAAAAATCTCTCGCGCCTGGTGAGCTTGATTGAATCGGGCGAAATCAGTGGCAAGATTGCCAAAACTGTATTTGCCGACATGTATGCCGACGGTAAAGATGCCGACACGATCATCAAGGAAAAGAACCTGGTACAGGTATCAGACACAGGCGCTATCGAAGCCGTGATTGATCAGGTGATGAAAGAAAATCCCGGACAATTAGCGCAATACAAATCGGGCAAAGATAAACTTTTTGGCTTCTTTGTGGGTCAAACCATGAAAGCCATGAAGGGCCAAGGGAATCCGGGCGTGATTAATGATTTATTAAAAAAGAAATTAAATGGTTAATGGTGGATAGTGGATGGCAGGAAGAAATTCTTTCCATTCACTATTCACCATCCACTATCCACTAAATATGTTTCACACCATTCTCTGGAAAAACAACACAGCCGAAATGATTGACCAGCGCAAGCTGCCGCGCATGGAAGAATATTTTACGGCCAAGAATCATCAGGAGATGATTTACGCCATTAAAGAAATGGTCATCCGTGGCGCTCCGGCTATTGGTGTTGCGGGAGCAATGGGTGTGGCTTTAGCCGCGTTAGAAATTAAAGCGAATAATTTTGATAGTTTTCTGTCGCAATTAAAACCTCTTGCACACAACATCAGCAACGCCCGCCCTACGGCGGTGAATTTATCCTGGGCTGTGACGAAGATGTTGGCATTTATCGATGCCAACAAAACGGATGACATCAAAACGCTCACTCAAAAAATTATCGACGAATCCATCCGCATTGGAAACGAAGATGTAGCCATTAATAAAAAGATGGGATCGAATGGTGCCACTCTTATTCAAAATGGAGACACAATTTTAACCCACTGTAATGCCGGAGCTTTGGCCACAGCCGGTTTTGGCACCGCATTAGGGGTGATTTACGCCGCCCAGGAACAAGGTAAAAAGATTAAAGTCTTTGCCGATGAAACCCGTCCCTTTTTGCAAGGCGCCCGCTTAACCGCGTGGGAATTAACAAAGAACGGGGTGGATACCACGCTGATATCCGACAACATGGCGGGCCATTTGATGAAAAAGGGCCTTATTCATAAAGTTATTGTGGGCGCCGACCGTATTGCGGCAAACGGCGATACAGCCAATAAAATCGGCACTTACACGGTGGCGGTGCTGGCCAATCGTCACAAAATCCCGTTTTTTGTGGCTGCCCCGCTCTCCACTATTGACATTCGCACCCAAAATGGGGAAGAAATAGAGATTGAGGAACGTACACCCCTTGAAGTTACCCACATTCAGGGTGTTCCCATAGCGCCTGAAGGAATCAAGGTGATGAATCCCGCCTTCGATGTAACCCCAAGCGAATTAATTACCGCCATCATAACCGAGGCCGGTATTATTGAAAAACCTTTTACCGACAATATTAAACGACTCTTTGGAAAGTGATTTGTTATGGCAACAGTTAAAAAAGTAGAAAAAATCTGGCTCGACGGAAAACTCATCAATTGGGATGACGCTAACGTTCACGTGCTCACCCACACCCTGCACTATGGCTTGGGCGTATTTGAAGGCGTACGCGCTTACGAATGTGTGGATGGCCGCACCGCTGTTTTTAGATTAAAAGAGCATACCCAACGTTTATTTGATTCGGCTCATATCAATTTGATGAAAATTCCTTTCTCGCAGGATGAAATCAACAAGGCAACGGCCGAGCTCTTAAAAGTAAACAAACTTAAATCGGCCTACATCCGCCCTTTGGCCTTTTTAGGTAATGAAGAAATGGGACTGCATGCCGTTAACAATCCCGTACGCGTGATGATTGCAGCGTGGTCGTGGGGCACTTATTTGGGTGATGACGGTGTTAAAAACGGTATCCGCGCTAAAATTTCCAGCTTTCAACGCTCTACCGTTAACGCAGTAATGGCCAAAGCCAAAACCTGCGGCAACTACATCAACTCCATCATGGCTAAACGTGAAGCGTTAAGCAGTGGTTTTGAAGAAGCACTCATGCTCGATCACGAAGGTTATTTGTCGGAAGCAACCGGCGAAAATATTTTTGTGGTTAAAGATGGAGTTGTACGCACACCTGCTAAAGGGGCTTCGATCTTGAATGGGATCACACGCCAGACGATCATTCAGTTCTTAAAGGATAACAATATTCCTGTAGACGAAGGCCGCATCACGCGCGATGACGCGTATTTGGCCGACGAAATCTTTTTAACCGGAACCGCTGCCGAGGTTACCCCTCTGCGCGAAGTAGATACCCGCACCATTGGAGCGGGCAAGCCCGGTCCAATTACCAAAAAGGTTCAAGATTTTTATCATGGCCTGGTGCGTGGAAAAGAAGAGAAATACAAGGAATGGCTGTATTACGTTTAAAAGTAGAATCTAACGTAATGAATGCCTAGAAGAACAAATCCGGCCTGTATTCCCGCTACAACATCATCCATCACAACGCCTACTCCACCAGAAAGGTTATCTTGCGCCCAACGGGCGGGGAATAATTTGGTAACGTCAAAAAAGCGGAACAAAATAAATCCAACAAGAAGATAAAGCGGCACATACGGCACAAATAAAAAGGCCGTCATTTGCCCGGCAATTTCATCAATCGTGATTTTCTGGGCGTCTTTTTCACCAAAAATCTTTTCGGCTTTACTGGAGATGATACAGGAGCCGACAATTACGACAATTGTGATGACGACACGCACTACAAGGGGCAATGGATACAACAAAAAGGCAAAGAGAACTCCCCACAGGCTTCCAATGGTACCGGGCGCTTTAGGAAAATAACCAGCACCAAAACCTGTGGCTAGAAAGATAATCAAACGATCCATGAAATGGGTGTCTCAAATTTTAGATGGTTTGGAAAGAAAATTTAGGCTGTTAAACCACTATGCGAAAAAACGGTACGGGTGTGGGGTAGTTGATAAACCACATCAAAACTATCGGTTACAACAGTTTGCTGTGATGCTTGTGTGGTTTCTTTACGGCTCATTTCAGCTACCAATACTGGAGCTTGTTGCGTTTGCTGACGATCCGATCCAGAACCGGTACCCGAACCCGACTGCCCTTGACGACCTTGATCGTTGAGAGAGCCACCCGTAGGTGCCGACACACGGTGTAAATCGTCGGCGGGGGTAGAATTAACAGCTACATAACCAGGCTGCATCACATCACGACGGGCCGCCATAGCAGCTACAGCACCACTAGCCTGAGCTGTTGTTGACGAACCAACGGGCAAGGGAACAATAGCGGCATTATCACTTACTGCAACCTGTAAAGCCGAACGCACTACAACGTCATCGGCACGCGGAGGAAAAACTTGGGGAGCAGCTGATGGCACTGATGCTTGAAGCACAACAGTGGTTTCGCCTGTGCTGGCAGCAACATATGAGGATCCATTAGCCACCACAGTACCAGTTGTAGGCACAACAGGATTACCGGCTTGTTCACTTCCTGTTACAGTTGCAGGGATTACTCCCGTTACAACAACGGCTTCATCAGTAACACTTTGTACTCCGCCAAAAACAAGCTGAGCAACCACCCCCGTACCATCGTTTTCAAGCGCTAAACCATTATCTAACACCACAGGAAGTGGTACAGACACTGCAGGCACTTCGGTTGCTGTGTCGGCCACTGAAACAGGAGCTGCCTGGCTAACAGCCACCGCCGCAGTTTGTGACGCTCCTTCCTGACAAGCAGGTTTTGCGTTCTGACAAACATCAACAGAATTTTTAGGGGCATCTGCCGCCGCAACAGGAGCAGGAACAGGATCGGCCGAACGCGCTACAGCTGGTGCGGGAGAAACTACTGCATGCTCTTTTTCTTGCGGTTCTTCTACGGCCGCCACATGCACAGCGGGTTCATCCACAACAACGTCGTTAACAACACGAGGAGCTTTTTCTGCAGGTTTAGAGGCTTTTTCTTTGGAGCTTGTGGGAGACGATGCAAAAATAAGTTCAAATAAAGATTCGGGGACTTCGTCACCAGAACGATGAGTAGTTACTACCGCACCATCGTCTTGAAGAAAACTTTGACCAAGAGCTTGTTCTTCGGTGTAATAATTGCCTTGGGCATCCACATACAAACCGGTTTCGGTATCCAGCTCTAAATCAACCACTCTATTTTTAGGCAAATCAATACATTCCTCTACTAGCATCACGCTAGAGCCGTCTTCATTTACAAAACTTTGTTCTAATTCGTGGGGTAAATATACATTTCCCAAATCATCAAAACTTAAACCCGATTGGGGATCGGTGGTAACAACAACAACATTTTCCTGATTAGAATTTGCAGGCCGGGAAACAACGGGAGAATTTTGAGGTGTAATATTTCTATCGGGAGCTTGAGGAATGGGTGCAGTTTCAAAAACATCAGGAGAAGTTTCAAAATCGGAGACATCAATAGAATTGGTTTCGTCAAAACTTAAAACAGGAACATAGTAACCAACCGTATCGTTCCACGTTTCCTTTGCCGATTCCCACATCCCGGCTAAAGACCACGATTTGTCTACTGGATCGCCCATGAATCTCCCTATACTTCTTATCGGCAAATGCTAGAAAATGTTGCCTCTCAAAGCAACATTTTTCTTTTAAAAATCATATATTTTTGAAACATTTGGCCATCCAAAGCACCCCTTGACTTTTTATGAATAATTTCAAATAGATAGGAAATAAGGAGAAAGTCATGAAAACAGCCATTTTTGGACGAACTCAAGTAGAAGTGTCTCAAATTGGAGCCGGTACCTGGACCATGGGTAGCATGTGGGGTCCACGGGATGATAGAGAGGCCATTAATAGCCTCGTAAAAGCGTTAAATTTGGGAATTACTTTTATTGATACAGCTTGGATTTACGGCGAAGGTCATAGCGAAAGTCTCATCGCCAGCGCTTTTCGTGAAAGTAAAAAAAGAGTTTTTGTAGCAACCAAGGTACCTCCTAAAAATATGCAATGGCCTGCCCGCCATCATGTGCCTGTAAGCGAAACGTTTCCTGCCAATCATATTATCGAGTATACCGAAAAAAGTTTAAAAAATTTGCGGATGGAACAAGTGGATTTGCAACAACTGCACGTTTGGAGTGACAATTGGCTTGAACAAGGCGATTGGATGAGTGCGATTGAAAAACTAAAACGCGACGGCAAAATAAAATATTTTGGTGTGTCGATTAATGATCACGAACCGAACAGTGCCCTAAAAATTGTGGAAAGTGGGCTGATTGATTCGGTACAGGTCATTTATAATATTTTTGATCAATCGCCCGAAGAAAAACTTTTTCCGCTTTGCCAAAAAATGAATGTAGCTGTTATTGCCCGTGTACCCTTCGATGAAGGCTCACTAGCCGGTGCGCTCTCCCCTGGGCTTACCTTTCATGCTAAAGACTGGAGAAAACATTATTTTACAAAGGAAAGAATACCGGAAACTATAGAACATGTGGAAAAAGTTAAAAAAATTGCAGCCACAGAAAACTTAAACTTGCCCATGCTTGCGCTTAAATTTTGTTTAGCCCATCCGGCGGTTTCGGTGGTTATTCCGGGCATGCGTAAAATTCCGCATGTAGAAGCCAATGTAAAAGCAGGAGATGGAAAAGCTTTATCTCAACAAACTTTAGCAGCTCTTAAAAAAGAAATATGGTTACGCAATTTTTACCCCTCACATGGGTAATTAGGTAGCGCCCTTCATTAAATTTACTTTTTCTACATCCATGCGCCTGTGAGTAAGATGACATTTTAAGCAGGTATTACTTAAGGCATCTAAAGTTTCACCAATCGTAGTATCTTTTTTTGCAATTTTTTGCGTGAGTAAGTTGAGTACAGCATCTAATTCCGACAAATTACCATGATAAGCTTTTTTACCATCCTCTTTTTTAATCTCAAAAATCACATCCTTCATTTTAACAAGCTGCTCGTCGGCTTTTTGCCAATTAGGCTTGGCATTGTTGCGCAATTCTTCTTCCAAATTGGAATACGAATCTACAAATTGCTGCATATACACCTTAAGCTGCAGCATGGTGTCAAACTCGGGCGAGGTTATAGTTTTGGTTTTGGCATTTGCGGGAAAAGAAACAAAAAGCAAAAGAATAAAAATAATTTTTTTCATATGGCCTCCACTACATCACTGCTAGCGTAACACTAGCCTTAGCTACAAGCTTTTTATTTTCGTCAAAAATTTCGGATTCGCAAAAGGTAACCCGTTTACCAGGCTTGATAATTTGCGAAACACACTGAAGACACTTTCCCACTGCCGGCCTTAGCAGATTAATTTTAAATTCTATTGTTAATACACTCTGCCCCTCTTCCACCATAGTTCCTGCCGCGGTCCCGGCCGTGTGATCGGCCATGGTAGCCAGCACTCCTGCATGCACAAAACCGTTTTGCTGGAAATGTTTGGGTTCTAATTTGAGAGATGTGCGACAAATGCCCGGATCTAAAGAATCGAGCGTGTAACCCACATCTTGAATAAAAGGCGCATCGCAGAATATTTTGGTGCAGATTTGTTTGTAGTTGGGGTTGGGGGGATGCATAAAAAATGCGGCCCTTAACCTGCGGTTAAGGACACTTGCTTTCTAAACTTCTATCCCTGCCCTGCTGGCAGGTCTATAAGTTAAGAAAGCTGCGGAGGAGGGGGGATTCGAACCCCCGGTACGGCTTTACACCGCACAACGATTTAGCAAACCGCCGCCTTAAGCCACTCGGCCACCCCTCCGGAATTGCGAATCGCTACCTTATCAAAATCTTAATTGAGTTCAAGAACTTCCTTAAAAAATCTTCTTTAACTTTTACGAGTTATTACTTAGTGTAGAAAAGTACATTAAGGTGTACGGCCCTTAACTTAACAGTTAAGGGCACTTGTTTTCTAAATTTCTATCTTCGCCTTACAGGCAAAGCTATAAACTAAGAAAACTTCGGAAGGGTGACCGCCCCTCTTGTCAAGGGGAGGTCTTAATTTAATTGGTAGTTTGCAAGAAGCATTTTTTTGGGTTATTAGATTTTTTAAATTGATGTCAAAAAAATACCTTTAATCTGTAAATGATCCGTGCATCGATGATGCCCGGATCATTAACATATTAAAGGGAAGGGTGACCGAGTGGTTGAAGGTACCGGTCTTGAAAACCGGAGTACCCGTAAGGGTACCGTGGGTTCGAATCCCACCCCTTCCGCCAATTTACAATTTCCGCATTTTGGGGAGAGATTGCCTCGCGGCTTCGCCGCTCGGCAGGCGCGCTTCGCGCGCCAAAGCCCCATTTTGCAACGGATTGCCACGCTCCGCGTGGCGAAAAGGAAACAGCTTGGTTTTGGATTTGGAAGTTCG
>JAIBAG010000012.1 GCA_019695305.1 bacterium | reverse complement strand
TGGAAGGTGGTACGGGAACTTTGGCAAACACCGGGGGATATACGGTTGCTGGTAAAACGGGTACTGCTCAAAAAGTAAATCCAGCTACTAAAACCTACGATGAGCATAATTTTGTGAGCTCCTTTATTGGATATGTTCCGTCCAAAGCTCCTGAGTTTGTTATTTACGTGGTATACGATTCGCCGCAACCCCAACATTATGGAGGGGTGGTGGCAGCACCTGTATTCAGACAAATTGCAGAAGAAGCTTTGGCTTACCGTGGTGTAGCTCCCGATAAAAAAGTGATGGTGGCCGCCAAAGACAAAAAAGAGGCGGCGCAGCACGATTAAGTTCATGAAAATTTCGGAACTTGTTAACAACATCGAGTGTTTAGAAAAAAGAATGATAGACGATGGTACCGTAACCGACATTGTCTACAATTCAAAGCTGGTAAAGCCAGGGGCTGTATTTGTAGCTATTGCGGGGCTTAACTCCGATGGCCGCCATTATGTTCCTGATGCTGTTACGAAGGGTGCTTCTCTTATTGTGACTGATGGAATGCTCTTTGATAATTTGAAAGTTTCTCAAATCCGGGTTTTGGGAGCGCGTGAAGCTCTTTCTTGTATGGCGGCTTCCTTTTTTAAGGAGCCTACCCGCAAGGTTTATGTAGCGGGTGTAACGGGAACTAATGGTAAAACAACACTCACTTATCTTTTAGAGGCTCTCTGGCAGGGGAGAAAAACAGGTATTGTGGGTACTATCAACACCCGTTATGCAGGCCATGTAGAAGAAGCCACACACACAACTCCTGAATCCCGTGATTTGCAGAATATTTTTTTAAAGATGATTGAAAACGGTGTCACTCATGCCGCTATTGAAGCTTCTTCTCATGCTATTTATCTTAAGCGTGTAGAGAATGTTCATTTTAACTGCTGTATTTTTACAAACCTTACACAAGACCATTTGGATTTTCATACAAGTATGGAGGAGTATTTTAGCGCTAAAGAAAAATTGTTCACCCGGATTCTAAAACAAAGCGTTAAACAAGATAAGTTAGCTATTGTACATGGTGATGGGCTTTACGAAGAGAAATTAATTAAAAAAATAAATGCAGAGTCAATTCCTTTAGCAACCTACGGGTTTTCTAACAACAATAATTTGTATCCTAAGCAATATGTACTCAATGCCTCCGGATTTAACGGAACGTTCTTATGGGATGGAAAAGAAATTTTTATAGAATCTAGCCTCATGGGCCGTTTTAATATGCTCAATGTTATGGCGGCTATGATGGCTGCACGTCATTCTGGTGTAACTGACAAAGATATTGTGGCCGGAATAAAAAAATTTACACATACGCCCGGACGGTTAGAACGCGTTAATGATAGGAGTGGTCGTCATATTTTTGTGGATTATGCGCACACGCCTGATGCTATTAAAAATGTGATGGAAACTTTGCATGAATTAAAAAATAAAAAATTGCTTGTGGTTTTTGGATGTGGCGGCGATCGTGATCCTACCAAGAGGCCTAAAATGGGATTTGAAGCAGCCCGTTTAGCCGATATATGTGTTGTTACTTCCGATAACCCCCGCACCGAAGATCCAGATCAGATTATTAAAGAAATTATCCCGGGTCTTGATAAGGCCGGTATTAAACCCTTTGACGGGCAAAAAGGTTTTTTGGTTGAGGTTGATAGAAAAAAAGCGCTCCAAAAAATTATACAAATATCGGGAAAAGACGACATTATTTTGGTTGCGGGAAAAGGGCACGAAGACTATCAGATTATCGGTCGTACCAAGACGCATTTTTCGGATCAGGAAATATTGAGGGAATTAGTACAATAATGGAATTGACCTTACAGGAAATTATCACTGCCACTGGTGGCAAACTTATAGCCGGTAATCCGGCTCATACAATCACGCGTGTTTCTACCGATACGCGGACGGTAACAAAGGGAGATATCTATTTGGCTTTAAAAGGAGCTCGATTTAATGGGCACAATTTTTGTGATGAAGCCTTAAAAAAGGGAGCCCAAGGTCTTATTGTTTCCGAAAACGCAAGTTACACCCAAGCACCTTTTGTTCTTTTAGTTGCGCATACCGAAAAAGCCTTGGGAGACATTGCGCATGCTTGGCGTAAGAAATTTTTAATCCCTGTTATTGGTCTTACTGGCAGTAGCGGCAAAACTACCACCAAAGATATGATGGCTCTGCTTCTTTCGGCAAAAGGAGCTGTTTGTAAAACTGAGGGGAATCTCAATAATTTAATAGGTCTGCCACAAACCATGATGACGCTTACTGCATCCCATCAATTTGCTGTATGGGAAATGGGGATGAATCATTTTGGAGAGATTGACCGTTTGGCGGAAATGGCCCAGCCCGATTACGGGCTTATCACAAACATTGGGCATGCCCATTTGGAAGGTTTGGGCAGTATTGAAGGTGTGGCCAAGGCAAAGGGTGAATTATTTTTACGTCTTTCTCCCAAAACCACCGCTTTTGTAAATGCTGATGATGCTCGCGTGCTGGCTTTGCCCACGCAGGCTCAAAAAATTTTGTATGGGAAAAATCCCAAAGCTGATATCCAACTTAAAAAAATTACCTATACCCCAAACGGGATGGAAGTGGTTGTAGAACACAAAAAAAGCTTTACCTATCAGCTTCCCTTTGTAGGCGAGTACTTGGCTCAAAATTTTTTGGCGGCATCATCGGTGGCGCTTACGTTGGGCTTAACTGACGATAACATACAAAGAGCCATTCTCAATTTTCATCCAGGCAAAATGCGGGGAGAAGAAACTAAACTTAAAAATGGAACGATTCTTGTTGTGGATTGTTACAACGCTAATCCTGATAGCACCAAGGCAGCTTTAAAGGCGGTGAGTGATAAATTTCCGTCACAAAAAAAACTGGCTGTTTTGGGAAGTATGCTGGAACTGGGTAAAAATTCGCCAGCACTTCATCGTGAAGTAGGCGGCTATGCGGCCGATACTGGGTTTAAGTCTTTATTTGCTTTTGGCCCTGAGGGATCATTACTGGCCGATGGTTTTGCAAATAAAGCCCAAACTTTTGGTACCATTGAGGAACTTTCAAAAGCAGTACAAAAAGAATTAACCGGGAACGAAATTGTTCTCATTAAAGGCTCACGCGGTATGCAAATGGAACGTGTGGCTGAATTGTTAAAAAACGACATCGGAGTATAAATGCTCTATCACTTTTTATATCCCCTTCACGAGATGTGGGGCGGGTTTAATGTTTTAAAATACATAACCTTTAGAACTTTTGCCGGCCTTCTGACGGCCATGGTGTTTTACTTGGTTTTAGGCAAGCCCTTTATCCGCTACTTGCAAAAAAAACAGATGAAGCAGGTGATTAGAACCGATGGCCCCGAATCGCATTTGAGCAAAAAGGGAACGCCCACCATGGGTGGGGCACTTATTTTACTGGCGGTGATGTTTTCGGTTTTTCTGTGGGGTAATTTTTTAAGCCCGTACACCTGGGTGTGTCTTTTTGTTTTTTTGGGGATGGGGCTTGTAGGTTACATCGACGATTACATCAAAGTAATTAAAAAAGACCCCAAAGGTTTTCCAGGGCGCTATAAAATTATTATTGAAGTGTTTATTTGCCTGGTTGCTTCCCTCTACATGTACGGTTACTTGGGGCTTGAAACTAAACTTCATTTTCCATTCTTTAAAAATTTTACTCCCGATTTAGGTGTGGCCTATCTCTTTTTTACTATTTTTGTGGTGGTGGGAACTGCTAATGCCGTTAATTTAACTGACGGTTTAGATGGGTTAGCTGCGGTCCCTTCTATTACGTCTTTTGCTACTTATGCTTTTTTAGTTTACGTGGTGGGCAATAGTATTTTTTCGGAATATTTACAAATGCCTTATGTAAAAGATTCGGGTGAAGTGGCCATTGTGTGTGGATCGGTGGTGGGGGCTACTGTTGGTTTCTTGTGGTACAACGCCTATCCGGCAGAAATTTTTATGGGCGATGTGGGCTCGCTGGCTTTGGGTGGGCTTTTGGGGCTGGTGGCGCTGATTACGAAACAAGAACTTCTTTTAATTATGGTGGGTGGATTATTTGTGGTGGAAACGCTCTCGGTAATCACCCAGGTGTTGTCGTTTAAATTAACCGGCAAGCGTATTTTTAAGATGGCGCCGCTGCATCATCATTATGAGCTAAAAGGATGGAGTGAGCCTAAAATTATTGTTCGGTTTTGGATTGTATCATTCGTGTTGGCATTGGCGGCTTTGGCGACAATGAAATTGAGATAAGAGTAAGTATGACAAAAAAATACGGCATCATAGGATTAGGAATTACCGGTATGGCCTTGGCCGATTATTTTGCGCGTGAAAATATTCCCTTTTACGGCTTTGAAGAAAAATCACGTGCTAATTTTGAGGCCGCTCAAAAGAAATATCCCAATCACACTTTTTATTTTGAAAATTTTCCTGATGTGCTTTTAGATGAAACGCAAAGCCTTATGTTAAGCCCCGGCATTCCCTATGAACGTTCTTATATTAAGGCTGCACAGCAAAAGAAAATACCGCTTGAAGGAGAATTGGAACTGGCGTCTCAAAAAATTAAGGGCCAGATAGTTGCCGTTACCGGTACTAATGGGAAATCAACCACAGTATCGCTTATTCATCATACCTTAAATCTTGCGGGTGATGTTTCTAGTCTTAAAGGAAATATTGGGTCACCCCTTATTACAGCCGTACATGAAAATCCAAAAAGTTTTTATGTAGTGGAAGTGTCTAGCTATCAATTAGAAACCATCAAAACGTTTAAGCCTAAAATATCGATTATGCTTAATGTGACGGCCGATCATTTAGAGCGTTACGACGGCATGAATGCCTATGCTGCAGCCAAAGAAAGAATTTATGAAAACCAGAACGCAAGCGATTTTAGCATCATCAATCAGGACGATCCTTATGGTGTGCGGATGATAAAAGCTTGCAAGGCCCAGGTTCTCACTTTTAGTTTAGTGTCTAAGGTAAAAGAAGGCGGCTATGTAGACGGCCATACTATGGTTATCAATTGTTTGGGGCGTCACGAAACATACAATTTAAAAGAGGCCTCACTGGTGGGTCTTCATAATTACGAAAATATGCTTGCTGCCACCTTGGCACTTACCGCGTTAGGCATTTCGCAAGCTCAAATTACAAAAGGCCTTCAAACTTTTAAAGCGTTGCCGCATCGTTTGGAATTGGTGGGTAATTATAAGGGTGTAAAATATTACGATGATTCTAAAGGTACTAATGTAGGGTCTGTTGTGATGTCACTGGCTTCTTTTGAAAACCCGGTGCTACTCATTATGGGAGGGCGTGATAAGGGCGGTGATTATGCTCCATTAAAAGGTTTGGTAAAAGGCAAGGTAAAGCATTTGGCCGTTATGGGGGAGGCGCGTGATATTATTGAGAAAGCCTTTTTGGGTGTGGCGCCTCTTACTAAAAATGAAACTATGAAAGAAGCGGTGGAAGTATGTGTAAAGCACTCTTCTGCAGGAGATGTGGTTTTACTGTCGCCGGGTTGTTCGTCGTTTGACCAATATAAAAATTACGCCGAACGGGGTGATGATTTTAAGAAGTGGGTAGAATTTTATGCAAAATAAGGAATGATCGTGAGGTTTATTTTATTTTTTTCTTAAAACCGAAAGCCTCTATGAGATGACGTCCTCACCAGTGCAGGTTGAAAGAGTCTACCGTATGAAGGGGTGAGGACTTAAAGGTGGGCTACAGTTTTAAGAAAAAAATAAAATAAACCTCACGATTAAGTTGTTTTGGGAGAATTTAAGAATGAGAAGATCCATTAACGAAAAAAAGGTATACCGCAGTTTTGATATTTATCTCCTCATGGTTACCCTCATTCTTGTGTTTGTGGGGATGATTATGGTGTTTTCTAGCTCTGCGGTTTCGGCTGAGCATAACTACAGCGATAGTTATTTTTATCTCAAAAAACAGGCTCTGTTTATTTGCGTGGGCTTAACTCTTTTGTTTTTTACAAAAAAAATTCCCTATAAAGCATATTGGAAAATTGTTTATCCCCTTCTTGTTCTCAGTTTTTTAGCGCTTCTGTTTGTATTGGCTGTGGGGCATGGGGGTACGTCGGAGGGTGTGCATCGTTGGATTCGTATTGGGCCATTTTCATTTCAGCCTTCCGAGCTGGCAAAGCTTACCACCGTTATTTTTGTGGCCTATGCCCTGGCTAAAAAAGGGGAGAAAATTAAGGAGTTTTCCAAAGGCTTTTTGCCCGTTATTGCTATTAGCGGAATTTATATTTTGCTCATTTTAATTCAAAAAGATTTGGGAGGAGCACTCACGCTTGCCATTATTGTGATGCTGATGCTTTTTGTGGCAGGAACGCGACTTGCCTATATTTTTGGAGCGTTTTTGGCAGCACTGCCCGTTCTTTATTTTGCCATTTTTTCAGTAGAGTACCGTCGTAAACGTATTATGGCTTTTTTAGACCCTTGGCAGCATCAAATGGATTCGGGGTTTCAGGTGATTCAGTCTTTTGTCGCTTTTCAATCGGGTGGTGTTACCGGAGTGGGCCTGGGTGATGGTAAACAAAAACTATTTTATTTACCCGAAGCTCATACCGACTTTATTTTTTCGGTGATAGGCGAAGAATTGGGGCTTTTAGGTGTGCTTTTAGTTATCACACTTTTTACTGTTTTTATTTTTCGCGGGCTTCTTATTACATTAAAAACAAAAGATTTATTTGGGATGTATTTAGCTTTTGGCATTACCGCTCTTATTGGAGTGCAGGCTTTTTTTAACATGGCAGTGGTGATGGGACTTCTTCCCACCAAGGGGTTGGCTTTGCCGTTTATTAGTTACGGGGGGTCGTCTTTAATGGTGAGCTTGATGGCGGTGGGAATTCTACTCAATATTTCTACGGCAGATCCGCACGAGGCTTGAGGGGACAAAAGTAAAAAGTGTGATTTTATTTTTTCTAAAGAATTAAAAAAGCCTTTATTAGATGACGTCCTCACAAGTTCTGTAAAGCCAGGCTAATGGGTAGTAAGGTGAGAACTAAAAGGTGGGCTATATATTTTTTTAGAAAAAATAAAATCACACTTTTTACTTTTGAAGATTACAATATTTTAAATAAAACATGATTTCAGGAAAAAAAATCATCATTGCCGGAGGAGGAACAGGAGGTCATTTGTTTTCGGGCTTGGCTGTGGCCGAAGTGTGGACAAAAGACGGCGGTGATGTGGTTTTTGTTGGTACCGAGCGCGGGATTGAAAAAAAGTTGGTGCCTCAATATGGCTATAAAATAAAGTTTATAGATGCCAAGCAACTTAAAGGTCATGGATTGGGGCAAAAATTAAAGGCTCTTTTTAGTTTGCCTCGCGGGCTTATACAAAGTTTTAAAATTTTGCGTTCCGAAAAACCATCGGCAGTATTAGGGATTGGCGGGTATGCATCTGGGCCGCTTGTGATGGGGGCATTTTTTTTAGGGATTCCTACAGCCATTATTGATCAAAATTCCATTCCCGGTTTTACAAACCGTATTTTGGGAAAAATAGCCAAGCTGATTTTTTTAAATTACGAAAATGCCACAAAATATTTTTCAAAAAATGTTTATGTTACAGGTAATCCTGTGCTATCTGCCCGTATTCCAGCCTCCCACGCTTATCAGCCTGTGAATACTCTTACTATTTTAGGAGGGTCGCAGGGAGCGAGGGCGGTAAATGAAAAAGTGATGGCAGTACTGCCTTCATTGGCCAAAAAATATCCCGATTTAAAAGTGATTCATCAAACGGGCCCGGCCGATTTTGAAAGTGTTAAAAAGGAATACGCAGCGATGACGCTTAACGTTACTGTGGCTCCTTTCTTTGATAATTTGGATGAAGTGCTAAGCCAAACGGGCTTATTACTGGCGCGCTCGGGTGCTGGTACCATGACCGAAGTAGCCTTGTGGGGTTTGCCATCGGTACTTATTCCGTTTCCGTTTGCGGCCGATGATCACCAAAGGCTTAATGCACAGGAATTTGTGGATCATCATGCAGCAATATTGTTAAACCAAAATGAGGCCACGCCTGAAACATTACAAAATATTTTGGACGATTTATTGGGGAATAAGGAAAAAAGAATGATAATGGCTAAAAAAGCTTTTGATTTGGCAAAACCCCGTGCAGCACGAGATGTAGCTGATAAAATGAGTAAGATGGTGGCATAAGCATGTATAAAAAACTTAAAATGCATTTTGTTGGTATTGGTGGGGTAGGCATGAGCGGTATTGCCGAAGTGCTTTTAAATTTAGGTTATTCTGTGTCGGGCTCGGATGCAAAATCGAGCGATAACACCAAAAGACTAAAACGCTTGGGAGCTAAGGTTTATTACAAACATCAGGCCACTAATATAGATGATGCTCAAGTGGTGGTGGTAAGTTCGGCCATTAAAAAGGATAATCCCGAACTTGTGGCAGCCGCTGCCAAACATATCCCTATTATTCAACGCGCCGAAATGTTGTCTGAACTGATGCGTTTTTCTAAGTACGGCATTGCCGTAGCAGGCACGCACGGCAAAACAACAACTACCTCGCTTATTGCCAGTATCTTGTATAAAGCAGGTCTTGATCCCACAATGATTATTGGTGGGCGTGTTAACCACTTTCGCTCTAACGCCCGTTTGGGTAAAGGCGATTTTATGGTGGCCGAATCGGACGAATCGGACGGTTCTTTTCTTAAATTATCGCCCACTATTGCTGTGATTACCAATATCGACCGCGAGCACATGGAGTTTTATAAAACTTTCGACAATGTGGTGGAGTGTTATAGGCAATTTGCCAACAAGGTACCTTTTTATGGTACCTGCATCATGTGTATAGACCACCCTGTTGTGCGCGAGTTAATGCCTAAAATTGAAAAGCGCGTACTCACCTATGGTTTTTCGGGCGAAGCGCAAGTGATGGCTTCCAATATTAAAACCGAAAACGGGCATACCTTTTACGATCTCACTCTTTTTAATGCTCCCAAAGGGCGTGTAACCCTTAATATGTTGGGCGAGCACAATGTGCTCAACTCGCTGGCGGCATTTGCCGTAGCATCCGAGCTCAATATATCGTTTGCCAAAACATGCCAGGCGTTAAAAAGTTTTAAAGGAGTTCACCGGCGTTGCGAAGTGTTGCTTACCACCTCTCAAGTCACTGTTATTGATGATTACGGCCATCATCCCGAAGAAATTAAGGCCACCATTAAAACTATTCGTGAAGGTTTTGCCGGCCGTTTGGTTACTGTATTTCAACCACACCGCTACAGTCGTACCGAAGATTTGTATGAAGAATTTGTAACCTGTTTTGATCGTACCGATGTGCTGATTATGACCGATATTTACTCGGCAGGAGAAGCGCCCATTAAAGGTATTGAAGCTGCTCAATTAGCTCAAGATATTGCTAGGCGAAGCGGGAAAGAGATTCATTATGTAAAAAATGACCGGCATGTGGTGGACAATATCTTAAAATTTGTGCAGCCACAGGACATTGTTCTCACGCAAGGGGCGGGCGATATCACAAAAATTGGCAAAGAACTGGCAAAAAAGTTGAAGAATGCAGGTGTACTAGTATAAAAAGAATATAGCACCGTCACATTGGCAACTACTGTTCTGGATTATGACGGAAGAAAGGTTTTATGGAGACGCAAGCTATGAGTGATTGGAAAGAAGAAATTTTAAAACGTTGGGTAAAACCTGAAAAAAATAATTTTACCCTATCGGATGAGCTGCGCGACAAATTACTCACCTGTTTTAAAGGCGATATTAAATTTAACGAACCCATGAACGAGCACACCTCTATCCGTATTGGCGGTAAGGCGGATGTTTTTTTAAAGCCGTCGGGTGTAGATGATATTGTTGCCATTTTTAAATTGGCGCGTGAACAAACCTTGCCGCTCACTTTGTTTGGTTCGGGCAGTAACACTCTTGTGAAAGACAAAGGCATCCGTGGGCTTGTGGTATCGGTGGTGGGGGTGCTTAATCAATTTGAGGTTTTGTCTCAAAACGAAAATAACGCCGATGTGCAGGTAGGGGCCGGGCTTGGGATTACGGCATTTGTTAATAAATGTGCCGAAGTACGATTAACCGGTATGGAGGCACTAGTGGGTATTCCCGGATCTATGGGAGGTGCTATGGCCATGAATGCCGGTGCGCGTGGCGTAGAAATAGCCGATATTATCCGCGAAATTTGTATTTTAACCGAAGAGGGTGAGGTTAAAACCATTTCAAGAGAAAAACTGGATTTTTCGTACCGCAAGCTGAAACTGCCCAAAAACACCATGATTTTATCGGGCATTTTTAGACTTAATGTTGGTGCTCAAGAGGATATTGAAAAATCGATTTTAGAATTTAAGAAAAAGCGCGTGGATACTCAGCCTCTTAATTATCCCAATTTTGGTTCGGTGTTTAAAAATCCGGAACCGGCTAAACCCGGTAAAAAAGCCGTGCATGCGGCAGTTCTTATTGAAGAATCGGGTTTAAAAGGCATTAGAGTAGGCGGTGCCCGTGTATCGGATAAGCACGCCAATTTTATTATTAACGAACGTGACGCTACGGCCAAAGATGTGATGGTGCTCATGAATTTGGTGCGCGATAAAGTTAAGGAAAAAACCGGTGTTGTGCTGGATCCCGAAGTAAAAGTTATTGGAGAATAAGATGAAAGTAGCAGTTTTATACGGTGGCTTATCTAAAGAACGTGAGGTGTCGTTGCGTTCGGGTGCTGCTGTGATAAATGCGCTTCAAAATAAGGGTTATGCCGTTACCGGCATTGATTGTGCCGATAAAACCTGGATAAAAACCATTGAGGAGGCCAAGGTAGACCGTGCTTTTTTGGCTCTTCATGGCAAATTTGGTGAAGATGGCGCTATCCAGGGGGCTTTAGAATGGCTTAAAATTCCTTATACCGGTTGCGGTGTTTTTAGCTCGGCGCTTTGCTTTAATAAGCAAGCCACCAAAAGTGTGCTTCAAAATATTGGTATTACCATGCCGCAGGGAACGGTGTATTCAACCGCACAAGCCGTAGACGATTTTGTAGCGGCGTTCAAGATGAATTACCCTGTTATTGTGAAACCCAACACCGAAGGCTCCTCCATTGGCTTGGGTAGGGCCGCCAATGCCCAAGAATTAACAGAGGCTCTTAAAAAAGCTTCGGCTTTTGATCACGATATACTCATAGAAGAACTTATTGAAGGCAGAGAAGTGACCTCGTCGGTGCTTAATGGCAAGGCGCTTCCCTTAATTGAAGTGCGTCCCAAAAGTGGCGTGTACGATTATTTGTCTAAATACACCAAGGGCATGACCGATTATTTGGCCCCGGCGCCATTGGATGAGGCTATTAGCCGTCAAATTGGCTTTGAAAGTGAAAAAATTGTTCGCGAATTAGGCTGTGAGGGGGCTGTTCGTATCGATTACATGTTAAATCGTCATCTAAAACCCTATTTTTTAGAAGTGAACACCATTCCTGGCATGACCGAAACCTCACTTTTGCCCAAGGCGGCGGGATGTGTGGGACTTAGTTTTGAAGAGCTGTGTGAGCAAATTTTACAGGCAGCACGACTTAAAATATGATGTTTAAACGCAAACAAATTAATCGCAAAATTAAAAAGCGGCCCAATATGTACCGCATGAAACGCAGTTTGATGGATTGGATCAAGCTGTATGGCACCGGTTTTGCTGTTATTGTGCTGGTGGTAGTGCTCTACCGTTTTTTTGCATACTCCAATTTCTTTAAAATAGAACGTGTGATGGTGAATGGTCATTTAACCCACACCACACCCCAAGAAATTTTGGCTTTAACGGGTCTTTCTGTGGATAACTCACTCTTCTCGGTAGACCTCCCTCAAGTTATCCACAACGTCAAGCGTGAGCCTTGGATAAATTTTGTGAGTGTTCGTCGGATTTTTCCAGACAAGATTGTTTTAGATGTGGTAGAGTATGTTCCATCGGCAATTTTAGCTCTTAAAGATGGATCGGGATCTCGCTCTTATTTTTTGGTAAACGAAGACGGAAAAATTTTTAAGAGCATTAAAAATGTAAACGAATACAAGTTGCCGGTGGTCACAGGGTTTGAAAAAGAAAAATTGGAAAAATTTCCAAACTTTTTTGCATCAAAACTAAATTCGGTCTTCCAATTTTTGAAAGATTTTAATATGAAGGAAGGACTGGAAGATGTGAAGGTTTCCGAAATTAACTATAACGATACCGATGGCCTTACACTGGTTTGTAACACAAGTAAAAATCCTCAAAACAAAATCCAAATTTATTTTGGAGTTGGCGACTATGCGCCAAAATTTTCTAGTCTGGAATTGTTTTTAAAACAGACAGAACAAGAGGGAGTTGTGTACCGTAGAGTTGATTTGCATGTAGATGGAAAAATTTTTGCGCGGCTATAAAAGTTCTTAACGGGAGAGAGAAATGGCGAAAAAAGACAACATCGTTGTCGGGTTAGATATAGGAACAACAAAAATCTGTGCCATTGTGGGTGAAATTACTCACGACGGTATCGATATTATTGGAATTGGATCCCACCCTTCGCGGGGCCTTAAAAAGGGGGTTGTGGTTAATATTGAAGCCACGGTGGAATCTATAAAAAAAGCCATTGAAGAAGCCGAGCTGATGGCCGGCTGTGATATTACCTCCGTATATGCCGGTATTGCCGGAGGGCATATTAAAGGTATCAATAGTCACGGTATTGTGGCTGTTAAAAATAAAGAAGTAAGTGAAAATGATATTACTCGCGTGATTGATGCTGCTCAAGCGGTAGCTATTCCTATGGATCGCGAGGTTATTCACGTTATTCCCCAAGAATTTATTGTAGACGATCAAGACGGTATTCGTGAGCCTTTGGGTATGTCGGGTGTTCGTTTGGAGGCTAAAGTTCATATTATTTCGGCTGCGGTTACCAGTGCCCAAAATATTGTAAAATGTGCCAACCGTTGCGGATTAAATGTAGATGATATTGTGTTAGAGCCATTGGCCAGTTCCGAAGCCGTGCTCACGCACGATGAAAAAGAATTAGGGGTTGTTTTGGTGGATATTGGCGGGGGAACCACTGATATTGTAATTTATTCAGGTGGCAGCATTGTTTACACCAATGTACTCACTATTGGGGGTAATCATATTACTAACGATATAGGCATTGGGCTGCGCACACCTCCTACAGAGGCCGAAAAAATCAAACAAAAATATGGTTGCGCTTTGGCTTCTATGGTGCATAAAGATGAAACCATCGAGGTTCCTTCGGTGGGTGGCCGCAAACCCCGTATTTTATCGCGCCAAATCCTTTCCGAAATTATTGAACCCCGTGCCGAAGAGATGTTTGCCTTGGTACGCCAAGAAATTATCCGTTCGGGTTTTGAAGATAAAATTGCAAGCGGTGTGGTGATTACCGGTGGTGCTACCATTTTACAGGGGATGCCGGAGTTAGCCGAACAAGTTTTTGATTTTCCTGTGCGTCGTGGTACTCCGCGTGGCATTGGTGGCTTGGTTGATGTTGTAAAAAGCCCCATGTACTCTACCGGAGTAGGATTAGTGATGCATGGAAGCCGCATGCTGCATGATAGCCGCTTTAAGGTACGCGATGATGGTGTGTATCAAAAAGTAAAGCAGCGCATGAAAAACTGGATTTCTGAAATTTTTTAGTTTGTAAGAGGTATCTTGTTATTGGGATGACCTGTTAGTAATGGAGGTTTTATGTTTGAATTTGAAGAAGACTTGGCAACAGCTGCAAAAATTAAAGTGATGGGTGTTGGTGGCGGCGGTGGCAATGCCATTAAAACCATGATTAGGGCCAAGCTTGAAGGCGTAGAGTTTGTGGTGGCCAATACCGATATTCAGGCGCTTAAAACCAACGAGGCCATGGTAAAAATCCAGCTTGGAACCGAGCTAACGCGCGGTTTGGGTGCTGGGTCTAACCCCGAAGTAGGTAAAAATGCGGCCTTGGAAGATGTTCAAACCATCCGCGAAACATTAAGTGGTGCCGACATGGTGTTTATTACCGCAGGTATGGGTGGCGGTACGGGTACGGGTGCGGCTCCGGTTATTGCTAAAATTGCCAAAGAAGCGGGTGCTTTAACTGTGGGTGTAGTGACCAAGCCCTTTGTGTTTGAAGGTAAAAAGCGTCTTAAGCAAGCCGAACAAGGGATTGAAGATTTACGCCGTGAAGTGGATACGCTCATTATTATTCCCAACGAACGTTTATTGGGAGTGGCAGGCAAAGATACTCCTATTTTAGATACCTTTAAAAAAGCTGATGATGTGTTGCTGCAAGCTGTAAAAGGTATTTCCGATTTAATTACCATTCCGGGTCTTATTAATTTGGATTTTGCCGATGTAAAAACCATTATGAAAGAAACGGGTATGGCTCTTATGGGAACCGGTGTTGCTACCGGTGAAACGCGTGCCTTAGAAGCTGCCCGCATGGCCATTTCATCGCCTCTTTTAGAAAATGTGGCTATTTCGGGAGCTACCGGTATTTTACTAAATATTACCGGTTCTTCCACCATGACATTATTTGAGGTAAACGAGGCCTGTAAACTTATTCAGGAAGAAGCTCACGAAGATGCCAATATTATTTTTGGTGCCGTTATTGACGACCGCATGAAAGATGAAATGCGCGTAACGGTTATTGCCACGGGTTTTAATAAGGAAATTGAAAAGAAAGTGTTGCCGTTTAAAAGCGACGATAAACCTTCTCCTTTTACCATTAAAAGTTGGGAAAAAGCCAAGCAGGCTACAAAGCCCGAAATTGAAGCAACACCTATTGTGGCTTCTATCCCCCAGCCCGAGGAGGATGATTTATTTTCTATTCCCGCTGCTATTCCGGCTACAGAGCCGGCTCCGTTATCTAATCGCGATGTATCCACCAACCGTTTTGTGCGCCGTGAAGCGCCGGTTGTGGAGCGTGAGCGCCCTAGTTTTGCGTCGTCTACGCCATCACCATGGGCCGAAAGAGCGCAACGTGTTACTCAAAACCCTTTTGCAAAAACTGCTCAAACAACGTCTTCTTCCTTTCAGCATATTCAACAAAAATCAAACTCCCCCGAACCTATGCTAGCCGAACATACATCTGGCGGGGGCGAAGAGATGGACATTAACAACATCATCCGTGGTAGAAACGAAAACGACCTCAAGAAAATTGCAGTGGAGTTGGGGATGAATAACATAGATGATGAGTATGATGTTCCGGCCTTTATTAGGCGCCGTGCAGATTAGGGCATCATCAATGATGCCCCTACAGGCATCCGGATTTGAATGATGTGTAGGGGCTCCATTTATGGAGCCCTCTTTCTTTATAAAATATGCCTCGTAAAACGAAAAAAACAGAAACTACCCAAGAGCCCTCCTTATTACGCCGCGAGTTATCGGCCATTTTCTTTTTGGCTATTGGAGTTTTTATTTATTTAAGCCTTTTGTCGTATCATCCGCTCGACCCTTCATTTTTTTCGGTTACCTCTAAAATGCCCATCCACAACTGGTGTGGTATTGTGGGTTCTTATCTATCTGATGCGCTCATCTTTTTATTTGGTGGCGGCTCGTATTTTTTAGGAGGTATATTTTTTATTATTGCTCTTTCCTACTTTATGGGTGTGCGCCAAAAAATGAGCCGTTACGATTTGCCCGTATATGTTGTTTTTACTATTTTTGTGTCTATTTTGTTTCAGCTTGCCGCCGAAAAATTAATTTACAGTGCGGTAGAAGTAGAAGCGGGAGGCCTGTTGGGCAGTGTTTTGGGACATGTGGGGCTTGCTTATTTAGGACGTACCGGAAGCTATTTACTTGTAATTGCGGGTTCTGTTTTTACCTTTATTTGGGCCACCCGTTTATCGCTGCGTGATATTTCATCAAAAACCTCGCAAGGTTTGGGTGCTTTTTTGACTTGGCTTGGAAGTCAGGTGACGGTGCATTGGGCTCGTTTTAAAAAGAGACTTGATACGCCTCGCGAAATAAAGCTTGCGCCTAAAGCCGAACCTGTCTTGTCGGCTCCAGTTATAGCGCGCGATATAAATGATGATGATGAAGAAGAAGTTTCTGAAATGCGTCGTGTTCCCATAGAGCCAGGTCTTCGGGAAAAATTACAACGACTGTCGCAATCGGGTCCGGTGATTAGTGCAAAAAAAGAAAAAAAGAAGGCGCCGGCAGCTCCTCAATTGGAGTTTCAAAACCTGGGAGAAGGCTACAAATTGCCCCCGCTTAATTTGCTGGATGCCGAAACCGATAAAACCATTCATGTTGATGAAGAAAGTTTAAAAATGAATGCGCGGCTCTTGGAAAAGAAACTGGAAGATTTTGAAATTCACGGAAAAGTAACCGAAATTCATCCGGGTCCGGTGATCACCATGTATGAGTTTCAACCGGCGCCTGGTATTAAGCTGTCGCGTATTTCGGGTATGGTGGATGATTTGTCGCTGGCTATGGAAGGCCGCTCGGTGCGTATTGTAGCGCCTTTGCCCAATAAGGCGGCGGTGGGTATTGAAATTCCTAATAACGAACGGGAAACCGTTTGGCTTAAAGATGTTATTGCCGACGATCGTTTTCAAAAAAATGAATCTAAACTGATTTTTGCTTTGGGTAAAGATGCCGAGGGTATTCCGTATTGTTCCGATTTGGCCAAAATGCCGCACCTTCTTGTTGCTGGTGCTACAGGTGCCGGTAAATCGGTGTCGATCAACTCCATGATTATTTCTATCCTTTATAAAGCACGCCCCGAAGAAGTGCGGCTGATCATGGTGGATCCCAAAATGTTGGAATTGTCCATCTATGAAGATATTCCACATCTTCTTTTGCCCGTGGTAACGTCTCCCAAAAAAGCGGCTTTAGCACTGCAATGGGCTGTGCGCGAAATGGAACGCCGTTATAAATTATTGGCCGATATCAATGCGCGCAATATCACCAATTACAATGCCAAAATTGAAAGCAAACAATTCACCTCACGCTCGGCCGAGAAAAAAGGACAAGTAACAGGCGGTGATGAAATTGAAGCTTTAGATCACAGCGAAAAACTGCCTTATATCGTAATCATCATCGACGAATTAGCCGATCTCATGATGGTATCGTCCAACGAAGTAGAAGCCACCATTATGCGTTTGGCACAAATGGCACGTGCAGCGGGCATTCACCTTATTTTAGCCACTCAGCGCCCGTCGGTGGACGTTATTACAGGTGTAATCAAAGCCAATTTCCCGGCGCGTATTTCATTTAAAGTTTCGTCCAAACACGACAGCCGTACTATTTTAGATACAGTCGGTTCCGAACGTTTATTGGGTAACGGTGATATGCTTTTTGTTCCTCCCGGCACTTCCAAAATGATGCGTGTGCATGGTGCGTTTATTTCGGAAAGTGAAGTGGGTCGTGTGGTGGAATTTTTAAAGAAGCAGGCCAAACCTGTTTACAACGAATCTATCTTGCAACCGGTTGAAGGCAGCGAAGGTGGAGAAGGTGGCGCCGGAGGGCAGGAAGAAGAAGCCGATGAATTATATGATCAGGCGGTTGCGATTGTTGCCGAAAGTAAACAAGCTTCAATTTCCTTTGTGCAACGCCGTTTACGTGTTGGTTACAACCGCGCTGCCCGCATGATAGAACGCATGGAAATGGAAGGCATTGTAACCCCCGCCACTGCCACTGGCCACCGTCAGGTGCTGGTGAGCTCGTTTAGCAATCAGTAAACCCGTTAGAGTATCACGCTTTGCCGTCTTATATTTTAAGGAAAAAAAGGCAAAGAAGGTAACTTGGATTTTACCTTATCAGTAACCATATCTTTAGGATTTGAAATTCCCGCCGGGATAAAGCCGTTTGTAAGTCCATTTAAAACATCAGCCGGAATTTGAGAAGGAATAGAAGGAATTTGTCCTAATAACACATCGGTAGCCATGCCAGCGGCCACATTAATAATTTCATCGGGAAAGTCGGGATTTGTGACTCGTATATTACCTTCTAAACAATAAACTTTTGTACTGCCTTTTCTGACCTCCATCACTAACTGAGTGCCGCGAATACCGATAACTGCCGTAGGTGTATAAAACTCGGTTGTTGTTCCGGCCCCCTTAAACATTTTTTGGATATTTGCTTTTACTTTTCCGTATCCAATCTCAATTCTTGATTGACGTGTACCATTTGAAACTAAAAACTCACTGATATAAATTTTTGATTTTTCCTTCATGCTTAAAATGGAAGAATCATTCAGGTTAATTTGTGCCGTACTTTTACTAGAGGTTGTTACCGTATCGTTTAAATGTACGGTGTCACCTATGTTTATTTGGCTTTGGCTGCCTTCGTCTCCGCTTAAACTTACCGTTCCGGTTAATGATCCAATTTCACCAACAGGAGTGCCAGCATAAACGGGGCTTGCCCATATAATAAAAATGATTATAGCAATATAAAGAATCTGTTTCATAAAAATCTCCTAGAAAAATTATCTCTCAAAAAAACTTTTATGTTCTTCGATGCCTAGTTCCACAATGGTGGACACCAGTTCATCATACGAATAACCAGCTTTAGCGGCGGCCTGTGAGAAATCTTCGTCGGATCCAATGTGCGGGTTGGGGTTGGCTTCAATAAAATAGAGACGATTCCTTTTATCTAATCTAAAATCTAAACGCGCATAACCCGAAAGATAGAGAAGGCGATAAATAGCGGTAGCTGTTTCCTTAATTTTCTTTTCTAAAGCTTTGGGCATTTTTGCCGCAAAATCATTTCTAATCCCTTTTTGCAGACGATACTCTTTATTCCATTTGGCTTTAAAACTGGCGAATTCGCGTTCGGGATGGAGTGATTTTTCAAATACCATTTCACGTATTGGGAGTACGTCGGGTTTTTTATTGCCCAAAATGCTCACATATAATTCTCTTCCTTCAATAAATTCCTCCGCCATGGCATCACGTGCCATGTTCTGGTGGATAAACGCCACTCTCTTTTTAAGCTGGGCTGCATTATGAACAAGAGAATTTTCGGTAATGCCATAAGACGCTTCCTCGCGTAGTGGTTTTACAAAAAGAGGGAAATTCATTTTTTTACTCAGTGTTATTTTGTCTTTACGGGGGAAAATTTGAAATTGTGGTGTTAAAATTCCTTCGTAACCTAAAACTTTTTTAGCGACTCCTTTATTTTTACACAAGAAAAGAGCAGAAGGGCCAGGGCCCGTATAGGGAATTTGCAGCATTTCAAAAAGCCCTACCAGGTGACGATCGAAGGTGGATTCAAATAAAAATTGTTCAGCTAAATTGAAAATGCAGTCGGGATTGGCAGATTTAATGCGAGAGACCATCTCGTCAAAATCATCGCAAATGCCTAAAAGTGATACTGTATGCCCATTTCTTTTAAGCGACTGAATCACATCCCTTTCGGCAGACCAATCGGGATCGTGCTGAAGTTCTTTTTCAAAAGTATAACCCGCCGGATAATTTTCGGGCGCATCGAAAATAACGAGTATGTTTTGAGGCATGTCTTATTTTTATCATTTTGGGGGGATAAGGGGAAGTGGATAGTGAATGGTTGATGGTGGATAGTAAAGAAAAGAGTAGGCTTTTTCTTGCCATCCACTATTCACTATCCACCATCAACATCTACGTTCTTCTCTCCAATCTCGCCAACACCGCATAGGCACAGGGCACTACAAAAAGGGTAAGGCCGGTTGATAAAATCATCCCGCCAATAATAACCAGTGAAAGCGGTACCCGTACTTCGGAGCCAGGTCCTAAGCCCAAAGCGGTGGGAATGGCCGAGGCGATGATAGTGATAGAAGTCATCAAAATAGGACGTAAACGCTGGGGCGAGGCTTTCACGATAGCATCTTTTAACGAAAGACCTTCCGTACGGCGTTGGCTGATAAAATCAACCAGCATGATTGAATTCTTTTTAGCAATACCCATCAGCAAGATGAGACCAATGAATGAATAAATATTGATCGATTTCCCAAAAATAAAAAGCGCCATAAAGGCACCGGAGAACGCAAAGGGGAGGGCTAGCAATACCGTTAATGGATGCACATAATTGTTATATTGCGACGCTAACACCATGTAAGCCACAATAAGCCCCAGTATTAAAGCAAAACCCAGGCTGCCAAACGATTCGGCAAAAGTTTGTGCCGATCCGCTAAATACCAGACGATAATCGGACGGAACAATTTTTTTAGCCAAAGCTTCCACTTTTTTAATGGCCGTTTGTTGTGAGGATTTATCGCCAATGTTACTGTAAATACTAATGGCACGTTCACGTTCCTGACGGGTGATGCTTTGCAGGGTTTTAACTTCTTCGGTAGTTACCACATCGGCTAAACTTACTAACTCACCCCGGTTATTACGCACGAACAGATTTTTAATGTCGGCAGCTTGCTGGCGGTAAGGGGTATCCAGTCGTGTCATAATATCATTACGACGGCCTCCTTCGGTAAATTTGCCTTCGCGGTATGATCCCATGGTGGCTTCTAAAACTTTTCCTATGGCTTCCATTGATACGCCACGTTTACCGGCTTCAATGCGGTTGGGAATAACGCGTATTTCGGGTTGGCCAAATTTATAATCGGTATCCACATCTTTAAAATCGGGGTCAGCTTTCATGGCGTCCATCAACTCTTTGGAAATCTCCGAAAGCTTTTGCCAGTTGGGGCCACGTACCGAAAATTCAATAGGGAAACCGCGTTTGGCTGTAAGCCCACGCGTAGAAAGATCTTGCATTACTGTAAATAAACCCGGCACAGCTTTAAATTTTTCACGCAGCTTATTCATGAATTCGGCTTGTGATAAATCGCGATCATGAATGGATTTCATGGTGATAAACATCATGCCGCGTGTCACTTCGCCACCACCAAAGCCGCCTACGGCTACAAAGTAACGAAGTACTTCGGGTTGCTCGGCTACAATTTTTTCAAGCTCGGCCATTTTACCGCTGGTAAAGTTAATGGATGAACCCATAGGCGTTTGAGCAATAACTAAAAACATGCTCTGATCTTGCGATGGAACAAATTCTTTTTTAATAAAAGGCAACAGTGCCATGGAACCAATAAAAATAAGAGTTGCCGAGATTAGTACTTTCTTTTTGTTATTCAGTGCTTTTTCTAAAAGATCCGAATATTTTTGGGATAAATCTGTAAAGGTTTTATCCATGAACACCATCAAACGATTGGGATTATGGTTGATGAATTTTAGACGGGCACTGCGTGATGGAGTGAGTGTTAAGGCTTCAATAAGAGACAAGATGACACAACCACAAAGCACAATACCGAATTGTAAAAAGAATTTTCCCATTACCCCTTCCATAAAAATAACAGGAACGAAAATGGCTAAAATAGCCATGGTGGTAGCAAGGGTTGCCGGGGCAATTTCACGAGTGCCTTCCATAGCCGCAGGATATGGTTTTTTTCCCATTTCCTGATGCCTCACAATATTTTCCAGCACCATGATGGCATCATCCACCACAATACCGATGGCTAGTGTAAGTGCCAAGAAGGTGAAATTGTTAAACGTAAAACCAAAAAACTTAATAAACATGAACGAGCCAATAATAGACGTGGGGATGGCGATTAAAATATTGAGCGTGGTGTTAAACGATCCTAAAAAGACAAAGCAGACTATCCCCGTTAAGAGGGCCGCCATAATAAGTTCAAACTTCATTTCGCCGGCCGATTCGCGGATAAAATTGGTGGAATCAAAGTTAACCTGAATGAGCATGTCGGGTGGTAACGTTTTTTGAATTTCCGCCATGCGTTTTTTAATTTCATCGGCAACAGCTACAGCGTTAAAACCGCGTTGTTTTTTTATCCCCAAGCCAACGGCAATGCCGCCATTGGTACGGCTGATGCGGCGAATATCATCTAAGCCAGCTTCTACACGGGCAATGTCTCCCAGGCGTATGGGTTGGGTCATGGTATTGCCACCACGTTTATTAATGTAAATGTTTTGAAAGTCTTCTACGGTAACCGCTTCACCATAAAATCTAATTTCTGATTCGGTGGTTTCGGTTTCCATACGGCCAGCGGGAATTTCGCGGTGTTCGGTTTGAATGGCATCTAAAATATCATTTACGGTGAGTTCGTATTCCTTTAATTTTTCGGGAATAAGCCATACACGTACTACCGGGTTAATAAAACCGGAGAGAATAATTTCACCCACACCCGTTACTGTTTGAAAGCGGTCTTTTACCTGATTACGGGCTAGCGTCATTACATCACGCAAACTTCCTTCTTTTGTACTTGAAAGAGAAACCCACATAATGGGGTTATCTTCTGGATTTGTTTTTGTCACAATGGGCGGGTCCATGTCATCGGGCAGCCTTTTTTGCGCCTGGGCAATTTTGGTTTGCACGTCCTGCACAGCCTGATCGATATCGCGCGATAGTTCAAACTCGATGGTGATGTTCGCTTCTTCGTGTTTACAGCTGGTAGAAATGCTGCGGATGCCTTCCAGGGTCATCACCGATTCTTCCAGCACGTCGGCCACATCGGTTTCCATAATTTCGGGGGCAGCTCCCCGATAAGTAGCCTGCACGTCAACAACCGGGAAATCCACATCGGGCATTTCGGAAACGCCAATGCTGGTTAAGGATACAAGCCCAAATAGAATAAGGCCCACCACAATCATCCACGACATTACCGGTTTATTGATGGAAATTTCTGAAATTTTCATGGCAACACTCCCATGGCAAGAACCAGTTCAATTTTGGAGCGCAGGTAATTGACGAGCGTGTCTTTTTTATTGAGGTAGGTTTCAAAATAATTTTTTTCGGACGATAAAAAATCAACGGTACTAATTTGTCCCAAATTTAAATCCTGCTTTTTTAAGTCGTAGGCTTGTTTAGCCAAATTTCCGGCTGTGGCCATGGTATTTTTTTGTTTGATGCTCGATTTGTAGAGAGCCAGTTTTTGTTTGAGCGTGCTTTCGGATTGTTTGATTGTATTGGCCAGTATTAAATCTTGCTGCTTTTTTTGGGATTTAGCCTGTTTGATGGCCGCATAATTTTCTAAGTTAAAAACGGGCATTTCCATCCTAAAGGTTACATCCCAATCCACATTTTTGGATAGGCCGGTGCGGTACGCATAATAATTACCCTCTACATCGGCCTGTGGCAGTAAATATCCTTTTTTGGCTGTTACTGTTTTTTTAGCAGCCGCTACTTGTTGCTTTTGAGCCACAACTTCAGGAGTATTGTTAATATAGTTTAAAATTTCACTGTCGGATTGTGACAAAATAGGAAACACCATGTTTTCGGATGTAGGATCGGGATGGGGCGAAACGCCGTCTAAAAATGAGAGTACTTCGTAGCTTGTATCTTTAATTCCTTTATAGGTTTCAAGCTGGGCAGCAAGTAAAGCTGTTTGCGCCTTGTGGGCCACCACATCGCTCTCGCGCACTTTTCCAATTTTAAACCAGTTATCCATTTCAGCATCGGTAGCACGGGAAGTGGTGAGTAATTTTTGTGTGGCATCCACTGTGAGTTTGGCATCCAGGGCATTCAGATAGGCTTGGGCTACATCATTAAAGAGCAATAGTTTGGCCCGAGTGAGTTGTGCATCCTGGGCTTTGAGGGTGTACTTAGCCGCTTTTAAAGCGTGAAATTCGGAAAGACCATGAAACAAGGGTTGAGTAATTTTTAAATTGGCTTCGGGAGTTGAAAAGCGCACGATCTCGCTACCAAACGTACTATTTACATCGTTATCTTGCAGCTCTTCGCTGGCGTGAGCTGTTATATGAGGTAATACTTTGGCCGTTATCCCTGCAATTTGGGCCCTTGTTTCACGTATTTGTTCTTCTTTAAGAGGAACTGCCTCTTGATAAGTGAGTGATTTTTCAAATACTTGCTTTAAAGTAAGGGGGTTGGCCCAGGTGATGGGCGATACAAGCAAACACAGTAATGCAAGGGGCCATTTCATACTTATAGTAGTTTTCCCTATCATTGTTCGCTTGAATGAGGAACTAAAATCTTCTAAGGTGCCGCGCATGGCTAAAGAATTTAAATATTTGGTGTACGATATTGAATCAGTTGTTAATAAACCCTTACTTAATAAGGTGCTTTTTGCCGGGCAAAACCTCTCCGACGACGAAGCCTTAAAGCTGCATCAGGAAGAATTGTCAAAAGAAGGCCGAGATTTTGTGAATGCAGCTTATCACACGCCTGTGTGCATGGCGGCAGCGGCCATCCGTGAAGATTTTACCATTAAAAAAATTGGTCTTATTGGAGATATTACCCCACGTACACCACGCAGTATTGTTGAAGCGTTCTGGGAAACTTATAACAAAAGTCAGCCTATTTTGGTGGACTTCAACGGGCGTGGTTATGATGCGCGCTTGATGGAGCATTGGGCGTTTCAATTGGGAATTACAATTGGTCCGTTTTATTTTAAGAAGTTTGGTCCTCGTTACCGTTTTGCCGATGAGTATCAAATTGATTTGCAGGATTTTTTAACCAATAGCGGGGCTATTAAATATCGTGGTGGTTTAGATCTTTTCAGTAAAATTTTAGGCAAGCCCGGCAAGATGGAAACCAAGGGTCATATGGTGGAAGAACTGTTTAAAAACGGCGAGCAATTTAAAATTGATGATTATTGTTTGTCGGACGTGATGGACACTTATTTTGTTTTTTTACGCACACGGGTGATGACAGGTGAAATAAGCCTTGCACAAGAACAACAGTTGGTGGGTTTAGCGCGCAAGATGCTGGAAGAGAAACGTGATAAAGAAGGATATTTTAAATTGTACCTTGAGCATTTTGGAGAATGGCAGCCGTGAAGATTTTTATTTTGCGTCATGGAGAAGCCGAACCGGAATCAACGAGCGACGAAAAAAGGCAGTTAACAGCCGTAGGCCGTAAAAATACCGAGCGTGTGGGAACGTGGCTTTCTCAAAATTCTCAAATCACAAAAATATATGCTAGCCCCTTTGTGCGTACGCGGCAGACGGCTGATATTATTTCTAAAGAAATTTCTTACAAGGGCTCTATTACCTATCTTGATTCCTTAAAACATTTTGCTTCTCCCGGGCAAGTGTGGACCGATATTGTGGAAACCGAGGGCGAGATTTTACTGGTGTCACATATGCCTCTGGTGAGTCGTCTGGTGCAGCATTTAACAGGAGATGATCGCGTGGGGTTTTCTACTTCGGGGCTTTGTTGTGTGGAAGATGGGGCGCTTCTTTTTTATCGGGATGTGTAAAGCGTAACCCCCTCCCGTCCTCCCCCTTAATCTAAGGTGGAGGGGCTAAGAAAGTACCCTCCCTTAAGCTAAGGGAGGGACAGGGTGGGTTACTCTTAAATTTTTATTCTTATAAAAAATTGGACTGATTAGAAGCCAACATAAATTTCTTATAGTTTTTAAGAACTTTACCGGCATAAATATTGGGTACTTTGCCGGCTTTAATGGCTTTATTTAAATTGCCGGGGCCCATGTTGTAGGCGGTTAAAGCTTTGTGGGTGTCGTAGTTGTATTTGTTTAACAAATAAGAAAAATAATGAACGCCGGTTTTTAAATTATTTTTTTGATCCCATAAATCATCGGCATTTTTAACGCCGGTTTCATGACCCACCTGTTTAGTTAAAGCAGGCATGGTTTGCATTAAACCAATAGCACCCACCTGTGATTTAGCCTGGGGGTTAAACGAGCTTTCTACCTTAATAAGAGAGGTAATAAGTAAAGGGTCAATATTGTATTCTTTAGAGAGGGCCAAAACATCGCGCGAGAGGCCATAGGGGCTAACTTTAGCCTGACCTTTGGCTTCTTTAGCAATAACCTGAGCTAAATTAAGTACTTGGGTTTCTTCTTGCGATAAAGAGCGGTGCGAGGCTGCAAACATGCCCACACTCATTATTAAGGATACCAAGCCAATTTTAGTAACACGTCTCATAAGCCTTAATTATCGGTATCTAGGCCTAAAAGGTTGCTAAAAATGACGTATAAATATGGGGTTAAAAGTATAAGTTATTGATTTATATATATTTTAATTTTTATCGAAATGAAAAGTGTTGGGTTTTTTGACGCTTTTTAGAGCTCAATCTGGTCGGCACTCAGCGTATCCCAGCCCTGTCCCTGGTATAAGTTCTTAAATAAATCCCTAAAATCTTCAAAGAGCACCTGGCCATTGTTTAGGAGAGGGTTAGGAATGGCACAACCGGGTGTTACGGTGCCGGTATCGAGATTGATTTCATAACTCTCTTTTTCGGCCCAATTGGTTATATCGTCAACCACGCCACCACACAAAGTATTAGAGTTGCCTATAAAGTACAAACGGGAGGCGAGTATTTTTTGTGATGGATCGTCCAAATACCGGAAATAACTTTCTACCGTGCAATCGGATGAGCCTTGATTGCACTGCAGCTTTATCATTACAAAAACACGTTTACCATTAAACTGAGTATAGCCTTCACCTTCTACTTTGGTAATAAGTGGATCAGACACATCAAAAATAATTTGATATCCATAAAGCATATCGCGGTTGGGGACATCCATCATGGCACGCGGGTCTACAAAATAAAAAGCACCTCTTAATGGATAGGATTCGGCATTATCAAAAATATACTGGCTTGTGGTAAGGTTATCCGCTTTTTCAATTTTGGTAAGCTGGACAAAATCATTATTTTTAGGATCTATTTTAATACCCAAATTGGCATCTTGCGGAAATCCTGATTCTTCAGGCGTTACGGTGATAGTTTGAAGTTGGGTACTAATGGTAGTGATATTATGCTTTTCGAAAAGACTGTAATACATCTTGGCCTGGTCTTTAAAATTACCAAAAAAATTATTGATAAAATTTAAAGTGTACTTGATATTTTTTAAGTGTTTTTCTGTTTTGTCTACAGAATCGCTTTCTAAACTTTTAGAAAGTTTATCAACCATGGAGGTAAAATCAATTACCTCGCGCTTGGGTAAAAAACTTTCCATCATGGGAATTTCTTTGGGATTGCCAATAACCACGCCTGTTTCGGCTGTAATGCCTGTGTTATGAGAGCTGGAAGTAGCTTGGCTGCAACTTACTAGTATAAAGCTTATCAGAAAAAGGTATTGGCGCATATTAGTCCTTATTTTTTTCTTGCACATTGGTTAACGGGAACAATTGTACACTTAATTGGTATACTTCGTTGTGCGGCATTTTTTCGGTATTAATCCAGTCGTTGATTTCTTGGCAAAACGAAAAAATTTTTTCTTTAAGCTTGGGAATGAGTTTTGTGGGTACAGCTGTAGTTAAAGCCGCCATACCTCGTAAACTATGGTGCGTTAGGCTTAGTGATTTTTTAGCATCATTTAAAATATCCCCATGCAATTTTTTTACATCATTCGAATCAAGCTCGGGTGCGGTAGTTAAACTTTCTGAGGCTGGTATCAATTTTCCGTTATCATCCCGTTTTAAAAGCCCCAATCGTACCAAAGCCTGAAGAGTATTGTGTACTTCGGCCAAGTTGATATCCATAATTAAATGCTTTGCTATCCAGGAAGCGTCTTCATTAAAATTATTAAGGCAGGTCATTTGGTGAATAGCCACATAATGCATTTTGGTAAAAAAATTATACTGATCCTTTTTTATCTGTACGGCTGTTACCTTAGGTTTTAGCTCGGCCATGCGTTCGCGGTATTCGTTTTTCTGATCTTCATCGGTGGCATCAGTAAAAAACACCATGGCTTCAAAATATTTTTTTTGCTTAGGATTATGCTTTAAGGCTTTTGAAAAACTGGTAAGAGAGGCCGGTGTTAAACTGCGCTCGCCTTTCATCACCATGGTTAAATAACTGGGCGACCCAAGCCCTGCCATGCGCGCAAAATTACGCAGCGAGTATTTTGGATTCTCACTTTTTTGCACTTGATGAAAATCGCGAAGATAATGGCGGTAATCGGTGTACCCAAAAATATCCACATTGCCCAAAGACATAGGTGCTTATTTTAACATAGCTTTTGGAGAATTGAACAATACCTTTTTAAAAAGCCTTATTTTTATGTTTTTAAAATAGCTAATTATTCCATTATGTTAGCTTTTAATAGCCTCATTGGCACGCCTCTCTCGCTTCTCCATACGTGCTACTCAAGGCACAATTGTCCATGGCCTCTTGGGCTTTTTCACGGGTTGAATAGTGGCGGCCATAACCGATAGCAAGAGGGGCTCCGTTTTCATCATTAAATAGTACGGCATAATCATAGCCTTGGTTGACATCTTTAAACGTGGCTGTTTCATCCGATTCAACAGGGCTTTCATCATTTGTCATTTCCTGGGCATCCGACAAGTCTTGAGGGGTAAATTCGTAGTTGGTAGCACGGGAAGAATAATTAGAATTATCAGACGTGTAGTTGCGCGGGATTTTTTTCTTTTTAGACGTGTTTTTATCAGAATCAGTATCGCTTTTAGTATTATAATAATCTTCAAACAAAGAATTAAAGTAATCTGCAATCCAACACCGAGGATTGAAATTGTCTGGTTTTGTAAAATCTGTTTTTCCACCCGCATCTTTTGGTGGTTCAACTGCTATAAGGCTGGCATAAGCATGAGAACTTAACAGCATCCCTATTAAGAAACCGATTACATATAAAAAGTGTTGTCTTTCTGTTTTCATAATTTTTTCCTCATTTATTTTCCAAACCGACGTCACAGTATAAGCAAGCGCGATGCCATATTTGCTTTTTTGTAAGTTGCAGTTTTCTTTGTGATTTGAATTAAAATAAAATTTTTACGAGGGAGAAAAGTCAACAGAATGTGCATTTTGTTGAGGAGTAAATGCCGCTGTCCACAACTGTGGACGGTTTTTTAAATATTTGCTTGGAAAGGCACAACTATTGTTAGAGGTAAACGATATCATTTTATGCCATTTCTTACTTCCTTATTAATGGTGGCTAGCGGGCAAGCTCCCCCGCAAGGTTTACCTCCGCCCAAAGAAACTCCGGCTTCGCGTCGACCGGCATCCCCTACATCTCAAACGCCAAGTACTTATGAAGTAAAGCCCGATGATTGGTTATCCACCATTGCAAGAGATCGTTACGGGCCCCAAGGGGCTATGTGGACGCCTTATCTTTGCAAATACAATAAAGAGTTCTCCAGCATTCCTACGCAAGAAAGAATCACAAGCAGGAATTGTGATTTGATTTTGCCGGGCCAAAAACTTTTTTTGCCCCCGGCTAGCGTGCTCAATTGTATGATGCTTAAAGATGCCGGCTTAGAATGCAAAAAATCGCCTTCGGAGGTGAGAGATGAATTGTTAGGTAATATTCCGCCACTTGCCAGAGAGTGTGTTGAAAACCTTGAAGCAAATGCTCCTCAAGGAACGCCTGTTGCTTATCTGGTGATGCTGGCCAAAGCTTTAAACGATGAAATTCCGCTGGAGTCTAAGCCTAAGGAATATTTAAAAAGCTGCAAAATACAAGTGGTGACGGATAATGGAGCCTTTCAACAAGTGCCTCATGATTTTATTAAATTAGATGAAGATGGAAAATTAGTGATTGTTGATATTTGGGGACCCGAAGATTACTAGTTCACTTTATTCTTAATTTTATAATGTCCACACCTGTGGACGGTATTTGCGCTTACTGATTTAAAAAGAGCACTTTTACAGACTCAGGAACCGATAATGGATAATGATGGTGTTGTGAATATTAATTACGATCACTCGTTTTTTAAAAAAGAGAGATCTTATAAAAGGAAGTGTTTATGTCGAGGCCACAAACAATAAGTTTAAGACGTTTAGATAAAGAAAATGCATGCAGTAAAGAAATGGAGCCAATTACAGATAGGCTGCGCCGCGCAGACCAGGATAATGATAATAATGGCGAAGTGGATGCGGCAGAACTGGGAGTTTCGGATGAGCAATTTACAAAAGCCAAATCTGCATTTGAAAGTGTTCAGAATCAGCTTGGTATGATTGAAAATAGGAGTAGCTGTCCATTAAATGTTTCGGATACCTTACGCGATACGGCAGTTTTGTTACAGCCTAACAAATTTTTATCTCCGGTTAACCGCCCAATGTTCAAAAAGTTACAGCCTATTGAAGAACGAAAGACTGCACCGCAGAGCATCCCGATCCCCATTAGTCCGCCCAAAGTTTAGGGATAAAATTTTTATTTTTTTCTGTCGATAAATTAATGAGCAGAGGACGGGAATTTCGTACAGTTTATGGGAAATGTAGAATTTTACAGCGGGTATTCTATCAATACTCTTGTTAGAGAGTTGCCTTCCAATATTGATGCGGGAGTGGCCCTGGAGGTTTTTTCTATTATTGATACCAATAAAGACAGTATCATTGATTTGAGCGAGGCATATGCCAGTTTTGGTTTGGTGAATCCTGATGATCCTGATGTCTTTGTAAGAAATAATTGTAGTGATACTACGGCCAAACTTGGAATTTATCCTTTAAATTATAATGCTCCCGAAAAAGATGCACCTCCTGAAATGCTTTATGAAGCAAATGCTTCTCAATGCAATGCTCAGGAGTATATTTCTTTTGATCCTGTTGATGTTTTAATCTACTCTGCTCATGGAGATGTTTGTAGCATCAGTGAAACTGTTTTAAATACCTGTCCGCCTTTAAATGAATCTAAAGCTTTTATAGATGCTCATGCCGCCATTGGTATTTTGTATGTTAATTGGTTGTACGATCAAAATTTAAATGAGGATGCCGATTATATGGATCCTTTCTGTGGCCAAAGACCGCAAGACCCCGAATCAAAACCTCCTTCTTTTTCTTTTGATGCCACTCAACTTGAAATAAATATTGAAAGTCAAAAATATTATTATGAGTTGGTTGACCGTACACTTACTGGATTAGTTATACACGATTGTTGGCTCGAATCTCTTGCCCAAAAAGGAATGGCAAAAGAACAAAGGGAAGAACTTGCTAGCCTTTTAAATATGTTACTTTCTCCTGAGCGTGAAGCGGTGGTTTATGCGCTTCAAGTTTTGGAGTCATTTGGGGTTTCAAGAGAAAATCTGGAAAGAGATTTAAATCAATTAAAGGCGGTGCAAGATGCCATTCAAGATGATCCCAGGTATATGAGCCTGTCGAAATGCAGAGGGTATGGAGAGGCCGTGCCCTCCTTATGGGATGTTGCCCGAGAATATACTGCAAACAGTACTCTTAAAGAGGATGATGAAGTTCTGGATCAGAAGAAAAGGGAGCTTACGGATGAGGTTTTTGCCTTTGCAGACACTACAGGGATGGCTAGCGGGTATGATGCCTTTGATGTCATAAAAGCCATATTGGATATGGAGAATATTGCTGAGGAAGATTTTAATAAGAGGGCTCCCGTTGTTTTGGATCATTATATTTTAGATCATCATTTTCTTTCAGATTATTAAGGGATATGGCGGGTAAATCCACTGTGTAATAAAAAAATCGCGGCTTGCGGGGAGCGCTATTTATCTGTTGAACCCAATAATCACAAGAAAAAGACAAAGATATTTTTATTTTAGTGAAAATCCGCTGTCCACAACTGTGGACGGTTTTTATGCGTCCTGCTTTAAAAAAAGCACCTTTGGAGAAACTGAAACCGATAATTTGTTAGTAGTTAATATTAGCAGGAGCATTTGTTTATTTAAAATAACGATAAGAGTTTTTAAAAGAGTAGATTGCATATGGAATTTTTAATAGACGACAAAAATATCGACAATCAAACAATTGAAGATATTTTGCAAAAAATAAAAAATACAGGCCATACGTCTCTTGAAGATAATAAAGTTATTGAGGCCGAAGCAAGAGCCCTTGTGGATATTGATGGCTCGGGTATTGTTAACCATGACGATATAGCACTTTTTAATCGGAACAATGCTTTACAAAACCCGATGACGGCATCGGAATGGGGCACTTTGGCTATGTTTTTAAAAAAGCATTTCCCATCCAGTGTTCCCGATATTGACCAATCAATTTTTCAAGCACCATCCGCTTTTATGGACGGAATCTCACAAGTTATGGATGCCGGCTTATTGCAAGGCAACAGGGTTTATTCTGCATCATCTGAAATGGAAGTTTTGCTTATGTTGTTTAGCGGTTTGAGTAATGATGAATATCAAAAAGTGGCTGAGCGGTTGGGGCTTAATATGGATATTGGTGCACAATTGGAGTACTTTAAAAAACTGCGGGATAATTTGGAGCAAACGCAGGGAGCTACGCTCAATATGGCCAGCCGATTGTTTGCTGCCCCTGGTTATTTGAAGGCAAGTTATAAAGCGCTGTTTGAAGAACGGTTTGATACAAATCAAGCCAGCGAAGTTAATTTTGCCAAAGCACCTGCTAAAGTGCGCACAGCCATTAATGAGTGGGTAAAAAAGCAGACAAACGGAATGATTTTAGAACTTTTGAAACCGAGCAACATTGATGCTTCTACATCATTGGTATTGGTTAGTGCACTCTACTTTAAGGGAAAATGGAAAAGCCCGTTTGATCCTGCTGTCACAACTCGGCGTGATTTTACAACCGGAAGCGGCAGTAAAGTTTCTGTTCCCATGATGCATCAGACTTCAAGATTACCCTATACCGAAACCGATTCTTATCAGGCCGTCCGGCTGGATTATGGTAATGGAGACATATCGATGGTGGTGCTTTTACCGCGTGATGGAGCCGATTTTAAACCGGCAGACCCCGATTTTAGAGGGGCATTGGACGGAACTTTTTCAAAGCGTCCCGATAATGTGTATTTGGATTTACCGCGATTTAGAGTTAATACCCGTTTAGATTTAAAAGACGCAGGATGGAGTGAATTATTGAGCTCCAATTTTCCGGCAATGACCGATCAAAACATACAAGATGTGACAGTCATTTCGGAAGTGATGTTTCAGGTGGATGAAAAGGGTGCCGAAGGAGCTGCCGCAACGGCGGCCATGGTAACCCGTGGAGGCTTTATGGGACATATGATGCAGGTAGACCGTCCTTTTTATTTTGCCGTGATGGATCACGATACAGGCACAATCATTTTTCGTGGCCATATCGATAATCCGACCCTGTAATGTCATCGTTGCGGTAGAAGTTCTGATATTAAATAAATAAGTAAACATAACAATCGAAGTTTCTAAATGTCCACACCTGTGGACGGTTTTTTTGGCTTCTAGCATTTTTTTCATTACTTTTATCACAGAAGTTATTACAGCATCTCTTCGGGCCAGTCTTTTTAAACACAATCATAAAAAAAGGGGATGAGAGAGGTGTTTTATGCCTTCTGAATATTTTGGTCTTGGTGTGGATACCGGCGTTAATGTTGATACCACGGGTTTTGCAACACAAACTTTGGGTTTTTCAGTTCAGGGTGGGTACCCTATACCGATGTTTATAGGATCTTATAACATCAGGCCTTCCATCCAGTTGAGGACCGATTTAAATTTTCCAAATGGCAAACCTGTTGAATCCAACTTTGTTGCCCGTTTGGGTCTCGATTTTTCTTTTTGGTTGAGTCGCTATAGTTACAAAACCGATCACCTGGATGTTCAAATCATGGCCGGACCGCGTTGGATATTTAATGGAGCGTCCGATACCAACAACCCAGTTATTGATGGGTCTGTGGGGCTGCATTACGGAAATCTCATCATGTATGGGGGTCCCAGCATTGAGCTTAATTGCCACGCCAACAAAGAGGATGTGCCTGCGGGCTGTGGAATGAAGGTGGGTTGGATGGTTCAGTATTGACCACCGGAGAATTTTATGCCCCCACTTCTAACTTACACATTAGATTTGTTTAATAATCCACCTGATGTGTGTATTATTGACGAGAACGATTCTGTTTCTGAAAGTTCAAATCCTGTATTGGCTTTTGCTCCTCCCGCAGCTCCCTTTGCACTTAAACCTTTAGAGTTACTCTCCTGGATTAAGCCAGGTGCCGGTTTTAGGCTGTTTGCAAATATCCCAACGACGTTAAAGGCAACAATAGCTCTAGCTCTTGCAGAGCGCACTTTTGCTGCCATATATGGCCCGGCAGCGCTTTTAAACAATGACGCTTTTAATTTGGATTTTGATCGAGGCCGTACCGAAACCAATTTGGAACAAGCAGGACTAGATTTAGATCTTTTAAAAAACGATTTTGTTGGCTTTACATCGATAGACGGAATAGTTTTAACAGACGACCATTTTAGCCGTTTGATAGATACGGTGACCCTTGTAGAAAGCGGCTATTTAGCGAGTGGTAAAAAAGGGGCGGAGGCAGCTTTTAAAGCCGAACTGGGTAAAATTAGAACGGCTCAACTACCTACCGAAATTTGGGCTACAGCCTGGATTTTATCTGAAACTCTTTATCCCGAATTAACACACACAAAAACTCCCGACGGAGTTCCATGGGGTGCGGCTATTGTTCAATTACTCGATTTACCTTTGCGTGTAGAAAGCGAAAACCCCGGCGAGGGAAAAATTGTTGTGATTCCAGGTGAAGAGGAAAAAAACAGCCAGCCTAAGCGGGTTGAGACAACACCTGGTAATCCCGCTCAAACAGAACCCCAGATTAAAAATATTCCACTAGCTCCCGTGATGAGCGCAGAGGATCAAAAATTGGCCCCGCCGGAAGAACAAAAGGAGGTTGACGCAAGCCGGGATCAAATTCCCTTCGATACTGAAAATCTTCATGCGCTGGCGCAGTTGTTAAGAAAAATATGGCTTCGTAGTAAAGCCATAGAAGCTCTTGCTCAAAAGAAAGAATATTCCAAAGAGGATAAAGAGCTTCTGGTGTGGCTAGGATATCAAACGGCCGGGCGTCTTTTAAGGAGGGTGTGGCCCGATGATGAAGGTGAAGTATATGATGATTCGGATATAGATTCGCTGATAAGACCTGCAGAAAAAGAGCTTTTAAAATTTTTTTTAAAGTTGGACTATGTTTACACCCTTAACGATATAGTACGCTATAGAGCACATTTTCATCGATGGGGTAATCCCAAAGTTGATGCCATATTAAATGAAATATTGATGCTGGCAGATACAATACCCCAAAAGAGAGAACGTGTTATTGATAAAAGCACGGCCAAGCGTTTAAAAAGAAAGATATTAGAATTATCCGATACCGAAAAACAGGATCTTTTTGAAGAAGCCATAGAAGCTGTTGTGTTGGGGGGCGATATTTTTTTTGAGCGGCATAGAAATTTAATGCCATCCAATAATCCCTATGAGAGCGCACGCAGGTTACCCTATGAGCTTGTTTATGTCTTTACGCGTTTGGCGGTAGATGGAAAAATTAAGTTAGACGGTGTGCTATACAAAGGAGAGCAAATAAGAGCCTATCAACCATCCGATACGGCCAGTATTCTTTTGCCCCCCGAAAAAGCCCGTGCTGTAGCGGCTTGGCTTAGAGGTAAGGATAATATTGGTGAGACGCACAAGTTAGCTGATGCGCTGCTTCTAGCTGCAGATTCGTCCCAAGGTGTTTCTCACAAATTGGCTTGGGATGCTTATTGGATGATGGCCAGATCGCATCGATGGCATATAAATGAAGGCAATGGGTCTGATAGGGCTAAGCTTGCTCAACAAACGGGGGAACGCCCCCTAAATGATTTTTTCCCAAACATAGTTTTTTTAGACGGTGCCGATATGTTGGACAGGTATTTTAGGGATAGACCTATTGATCCAACCCAAGAAAATGCGGAAATTTTGGCCCAAATTTATACTTTTTTAACAATAGTGCGGCATCCGGAAAGAGCCCATGAAAACTTACAACAACTTAAAGGCCTCATTCGTCAATGGCCCCATGCGGGATATTTTGAAGCATATAATTTTTTGTTACCAGTATGTCAACTTACCCCAGAAGAACTAGAAGCAGAAAAGAAATTTATAGAACCATACTTGCTTACATTTAATCAATACTACCCCCAATATAAAGACACATACAGATATACAAGGCAGCGTGAAATTGCATGGAAGGCATATCAAACTATTCATAGCTTGCTTGATTCTGCAGAGTTATCTTTGGACGTATTAGAAAATGTAATTTTTAATGGTACCACACTTGGTTTGCCACCTCGCTTCACAAGTGATGAAAAAAAGAATTTTCGTGTTCAAGTGCCTCCTCATTTTTTAGAAGAAGTTTTAACTCAGTATGGTCATCAACTGGCCTTAAAAAGTTTGGAAGAAATTAATAGGCGTATGGATCTTTTATATTATTTAATGGATAGCCATAACTATGCAGAACGCAGGGCGGCCGCTATGGCCTATCATATTGTATTAGAAGCACATCCTGCCTTGGCCGCAACAGATTATAACAACCGCGATTTACCTCTTTTTATAAGAGCTCATGCTTTTACCCATCTTTCACCCGAAGAAAGAAGGGCGGGGTGGCCACAATTTTTTAAAAGTTTAACCACTCACTTTGTTTTAAACAAGGGTCGCACATGGATGGCTTTGGCTGTTGCGGCTCGTGCAATGGATAGTGAAACTCAAGATATAGTTTTGAAAATGATGAAAGAAAAAAGCCAGCATAGTGGCATTGAAGCGGCCAAGGCCTATTTAGAACAATCTGCGGGGCCCTCAAAACCCTCAGAACCAAATTCGTCTATTATGAATGCCATAGAAATTGCAAGCCGCGGAAGAGAACAGCAATTTTTTAATGAAGCAGTTGAAGCGATGTTGGCAGATGATTTACTTTTTTATGAACGTTTTACATCTCCATTGGGTGGTGGAGGCGTGCAATATCATATTGTACGTTTGATGCTTGAGTGGGCTGCCAAAGGAAAAATTAAACTGAATGGAATTAATCCTACTGCTTCACCTCCACATACAGAGAATGTGCAGCAAGCTTCTGGCAGAAACGTAAATCGCTTGGAAGGAGAAGATTTTTCTGCTCGCAGTTTGGCTATATTCTTTGGGGGAACAGCTTTTTCTGAAGATGCCTTATTCATATCAGTTGTGATGGCAGCAGGTTTAGGTTTGATAGAAGCCTGGAGGCAATGGAATTTAAATCGTTCTTACCAAAATGTTTTAAGCCTATTGGACATAGCTGGAGTGAATAAATCGCGTGCCCATCGTTTATTAGCACTTATTTCAAAGCGTGATTATTACATAGCCTTGTCACAATATTCAGATGTAGCTTCATTGGTTCGTGCAAGTGCACAGCATGTTCATGATCCAGATGAAATTGTATATTTGGTCAGACATGTTTTAAGAGAAAAAAAAGTTGATATAGATATTTTAGGTTTAGCCCTCGCATGTGGCATGAGTTTTGAGCAGTCCATTGTTTTGGAAGAACATCATAGACAAAAGCTAAGTGACGAAAGCGTTGACTTAATTGAAAATCTTAATTTTATTAGGAATGCTCATTTAGAAGAAATGGGGAGGTCATTTTGGGAAGAAATTTTTAACAGCACTCCAAATAAGAACCCAGTGAGAGCTGTTGAAAATGTGGCGCATTTGGCTAATAGGAGTATGAATGTACGCGAAATTAAGCGAAATTATGTGTGGGCATTAGCAGGGGCTTCTGCAATACAATTTTAGAGCAACCAGTGCATTGAGGCATTAAATGATTTATAGTACCCCTCTCTGCTATTTTTAGATTTTTTCTACCAATATGGTTAACTGGAAGAATGGCAAAAAATAGATTTTGATTGTTGCTGTTAATCGCCTCTAAAGAGCACCAGTTTTTTTAAAAAACTTTCCGGAAAAACTTTTTTGCAGGTTGTTTCTATATCCCTTGCAGAATAGCGCTGGGAGGTATGGGTCATAATCACCATTTCCGATTCAATTCTCTCTAAATGCTCAAGCCAATGGTTAATATGGGTATGTCCATATTTAATGACCTTTTCCATGTTGGAAGTGTCATCAAAAAAGCTGCATTCCATCAATAGTACACGCGCTTTGGCAGCAATGGTGGTAAAGAATTCGGCTTTGCTGTCGCCCGAATAGGCAAATTGGGGTTCCATGGTTTCGGTTTCAATCTCAATATTTTTTTTCTTAAGTTCCACCAACTCATTTCCAGAAAGACCAGCGTACACCGGTTTTAATTTTTTCTTTTTTTCGCTGATTAAATATCCGGTACTGTCTACACAGTGAAAATTTTCAACCGCTGTTAAAAAGATATTCTTTTTAATTTCAATCGGATCTTTAATACCAATAATCTCGCAGGTTAATTGTTGTTCGCTACTCTTGCGTATGGCTTCTACCAAATCACGTGTGGCTTGTTCCTTTGTGGCAGGTACAATCAGCTTAAGCGGGGTTAAATCGTTTAAACAACGCAGACCCAAATAAAATGCCAAACCACCGGCATGATCTAAATGCAAATGGGAGAGAGCCAGATGATCGTGATGGATGGAAAACGTGGGTGCCCGTCCGGTATCAAACGTAATATTAAATTGTGGGAGTGTGTAGACGGATTCTACCCCGGCTATCCCGCGGCCAATAATATTAAAATTGCCACAATCCAGTTTTAAATACTGGTCGATTTCAAGCGGCGTATGAGGTAGAGCTTTTTGCATGACAGAGAGTCTATATCGCGATTTTGACGAGTTCTACAAGCATTACTGGGGGGCCCGGTGGCCCGCTTTAAAAGAGGCTTTGCTCAAAGAACCCTTAAAAATTGAAAGACCCAATGCTTTTAAAGGCATGGAAGCCGTGTATATAATGGATAAGGCTTCTGTTTTTCCGGCGATGGCTTTGGATGTCCAAGCTTCCGATCAGGTCCTCGATATGTGTGCGGCTCCTGGTGGTAAATCCCTTATTTTAGCGGAGGCTTTGGGCGAGGGCGGGCATCTTATCGCTAATGAATTTTCGCGTGCGCGGCGCGATAGGCTTACTCAAGTGATTCGCGATTATGTTCCCGAAAATATACGCAAAGAACGTATTAGCGTAACGGGCCGAGATGGAAGCTTAATAGGAGTAAAAGAAAAAGAAAAATATGATCGTATTCTGCTCGATGCTCCTTGTTCGGGGGAACGTCATTTGCTTCACGACGAGGGCGAATTGAAAAAATGGAGTCCTAAGCGTACCAAGCAGTTAGCACAAAAACAGTATGCGCTCTTGTGCTCGGCGCTGCTCGCTCTTAAATCGGGAGGGAGACTTGTTTATTCGACATGTGCGTTATCTCCTTTAGAAAATGACGCTGTGGTGAGTCGTGTTTTAGAAAAAGGGAAGATCAAGATTTCAATTATTCGCAACACCCATGAAATAGGCGATGCTACAGAACATGGCTGGCAAATTTTGCCGGACACAACGGGATTTGGGCCGATTTATTTTTGTGTGGTGGAGAAGAAATAACCCCCTCCTGTCCTCCCCCTTAATTTAAGTGGGAGGGACTAAGAAAATAGAACGTCCCCCTCCCTTAAATTAAGGGAGGGGCAAGGGGTGGGTTACTCTTTGAAGTAAACAAGTGATTCAGAAACTCCTGCAGCTTCCTCAAAACATTTTCCGGAATTTCGTGTTCGCCATCAAAGGCTATCAAATGTCCCTTTAAACCACCATCTTGTAAAATTTTTTCAAGCTTTTGCGCTGCTTTAAAATCTAAAAGAGGATCACTTTTTCCATGCGACATAAAAAACGACAGGTCTTTGTGATTTTTAGCGAGGGAGGTCCATTCATTTTCACTGAGCAAAGTGCCCGAGAGGAGAATTAAACCTTTGATATTTTCCTTCATCCGTAATGCTAATGCCGTTGCCATCATGGCGCCTTGGCTAAAGCCGCCTAAAATGAGTTTTTCCGGTGGAACATGCATTTCGCTAATCATCTTAGAGGCTACTTTGTAAGCGTCTTCAAAACCGGGAGGCGTGATTTGTGATAAATCACGATGCGTGCCGGTAGCCATGGCTTTCATGAGCGCATCCTCATCAATAGGAAACCAGGCATGGCCTTGCATATGCGGGCCAATGGGGACGAGGAGTGGCCCATTCGGAAAAACCCAGGTGACTTGATCGGGCACTTTTAGCACCTGGCCTAGAGGCGCCAAATCATGCATGTCGGCGCCATAACCATGAAAGAAAACAATAACTTCGCCCTTCGCTTGCCCTTCAATCACAAGGGCTTCAAGCCCTGCCATAAGTCCTTGTTGTATGGTTTTTGTCATATTTTATAGCAACTTTTATGTGGATAAACCGATGAAAAAGGGCTAGTAACGCTAGCCCTGAGGTAAACTATATGTCCGTTTTTGTAACCATTACTTTTTTAAGCTACGTGATTTTAACGTATCTCGAAAACCGCAAATCAGCTTAAGTTCGCTGTCTTTTTGTACCGTCGTTCCATCACAAACCACAAGAATAAAGCAAAAAAGAATCCGGCAAAATTAAACATGGCCACTGCACGTGGAAGTACATCCATGGTGGGTAAATTTAATTGTTTGGAAGTAACGAAGGTATAAAGAAAAGCCCCGGGAAAACCAAACCACACAAAGCCACGCTTAATAATAAAGAACATAAGCCCGCGGTTACGTGTTTCTTCCCAGCGTGTTTTCTCAATGGGATTCATTATTCGTCATCCCCTTCAGCTCCATCGCCCATTTCGGGTAGCCAGCCATTGATCACACCCATAAATTGTTTGGCTTGTTTAGCGGACGAGATATTAAATTTGGATTGCTGCATGAACTTGCCGTTACGTTTTTGATAACGACCAATGCGAATTTTTTTGGGGCCAAAGTCATTCTTCTTTTTATCAAAATCTTGATAAAGGAACATGATAGTAGTCCATGAGCCACGAGTTAAAATTTCTTTTTTGAGTTCTTTTACCAGTAAATTACCGGCTTCGTCACTCCAGTTAATATTAATTTCATCAATTGTTTCGGCCATAGGCAGAAGTGGATGGTGGATAGTGGATAGTGGATAGTAAAGTGCTTACCATCCACCATTCACCATCCACTATCCACCGTTCTTATCAATTTTTACATAAGACAAATAAGTCTTTAATTCTTTGATGGATTCAAAAATATCGTCCAAGGCACGGTGTTTAGATTCTTTTTCGATATTTACTTTGTATTTTTCTCTAAAAATTTCTTTAAACGAACTCACATCAATAATGCGGTAATGCAAGCGGCTGGAGAATTTTTTCATGTACTCATCTATAAAACGTTTATCGTTGCCTACCGAATTGCCACAGAGAGGAACTTTGTCTTTGGTAGGGAAGTGTTTATCTAAAAAAGTAACAATTTCTTTTTCAACCACATCCAGTTTTTTACCACTGGGTATTCTTGCTGTAAGCCCGCTTTTGCCGTGATGCTCTTTGCACCAATCGTTCATCCCGTTTACCACTTCGGGTGTTTGAAAAACAACGGTGTCGTAAGTTTCTAAAACATTAAAATCGACATCGGTGACAACGGCAGCTACTTCAAGAATGGAATCTTTCTTTTCATCAAGCCCAGTCATCTCCATGTCTATCCAAAAGAATTTTTTCATGTGTTTTTCCCCTCCTTTGTAAGGAGGGGCTAGGGGAGGTAGTAAACTTTGGGCTACCCCCTGTAGTCCCCCTTACAAAAGGGGACAAATAAATGAAAAAGCCTACCGTAAGGTAGGCCTTATCACAATACTTAATTTGCGAAAGTAATTTTTACTTTCCAGCAAGCTTGTTCTTTTTTACATATGCCCAGATTTTTTTGGTCATTTCGCTGGGTGTAATTTCGCCGCTTCCAAAAACTTTTTCAACGGAATCATCGCATCCTTTAAAACAAATGGTGTATCCGCCAAATGCTACTTTTTTACCGCCCTTTTTAGCAGGTTTTTTTGCTGCCATAATGTGTTCTCCTTTAGTCAGAAGATTTTCCCACCATGCCACATGATGAAAAACTCATTCTAAGTTGTTAAGCAATGTGGGGCAATATAGCAGGGTTTTACGAGGTAAAAAAGAAGAATTTTATCTATTTTACGATTTTTTCCAGTTTTTTCATAAATTCCCCTCGTGAAATGAGCCTTCCGCCAAAGCTGGCAACAAGAGGCGTTACCATTTGTGTGTCTATCCAGGTAAGGCCTTCATTTTTTAGATGGGCCACGGCGTTTACCAAGGCAAACTTAGAGGCGTTTGTTTTAGTGTAAAACATGCTTTCGCCGGCAAAATACTTTTTTATTTTAACCCCATACAGCCCGCCCGCAAGTGTATCATGGGCATCGTAAGCCTCAAAACTCATAGCATATCCTGCGTTGTAGAGGGCGACGTAGGCGTCTGACATGGCCTTAGTAATCCAGGTGCCGTTTTGGCCTTTACGGTTTTTAGCGGCGCGGCAGGCCTCGATAACACCTTTAAAGTTGCGGTTTACATAAAAGGTATAGGGGCATTTCTTTAAATCGCGCTTAAGACGGGAGGGGATATGAAAATCGTTAAAATCCAAAATTCCCCTCTGGGGTGGGGCAAACCACAGGAGTGTACGGCTGCTTTGCGGCCAAGGAAAGATGCCCGAGGTGTAAGCCAAGAGGAGCGAGGGAATTTCTAGATCGCCGCCGATGGCCAAAACACCGTCTTCATCGGCAGTTTCTATGGGAGGAAAGGCTTTGATCATAAGATAGAAATTTTCATTATATTCCTCTCCCCTTGTGGGAGAGGATGGTGCCGCGAAGCGGAACCAGGAGAGGGGGCATAACGTGTTCACCCTCTCCCTAGCCCTCTCCCATTGAGGGAGAGGGGAAGAGTTATAATTGACATCATCTTTAACACGGTTTACACCTGATTTACAGTTATGAAAGAACTTAAAGCTCTCTTCGACAATAATAAAAAATGGGTTAAAGCGCATTTGGAACAAGATGCCGGTTTTTTTAAAAAACTCGCCAAGCAACAAACCCCTGTTTACTTATGGATTGGTTGTGCCGATAGCCGCATGCCACCCAACGAAATTGTGGGTTTAAACCCAGGCGAGCTTTTTGTGCATCGTAACGTAGCCAATGTGGTGTTGCATACCGATATGAATTGCTTATCGGTTATTCAATATGCCGTAGAGGCCTTAAAAGTACGTCATATTATTGTATGTGGTCACTATGGTTGTGGGGGTGTTAAGGCTGCCATGGGCAACAAACAAATGGGGCTTATCGATAACTGGTTGCGCCATATTAAAGATATTTATTTTTTACACCGCGAAGAACTTCAAAAAATTAAAAACCCTACCCAGCGTTACCATCGCTTGGCCGAGCTTAACGTGCGCGAGCAGGTCTTAAACGTGTGTTATACGCGTTTTGTACAAAATGCTTGGGATCGTAAGCAAAAGTTAACGGTTCATGGCTGGATTTACGATATTGCCGATGGGTTTATTAAAGATTTGGGGCTGTGTATTAATTCCAAAAAGCAGATTGAACAGCTGTATCGCTTGCAGCCCCGATAACAAACTGTTCTCACTTTTTAGCTTTATCTCCTTTTTTTAGTGAACAAATAAAATAGGATACCGATAAACCGATATGATTTCTTCAATTTTATGGCCGTGGGCTTGTGAAGAAATGCCCACTAAGGATACAGGTATTTCTGGAGCAGATTCCCCAATCAGTGATACGGATGTGCCGTTAGATACTGATCAAAAGGATGATAGTGGCTCTGATACCTCAATAAATTCATCAGATACGGCTTCTTTTGAAGATGTTTTTTATGTAGCTACACCTTTGGACGCGGCACATGCCAGTATTCAGGGACAAGATCCGTATTTAAGATTGAGCCAAAGTGGTACTCATCCACTATATACAAATTTAAATGCTGGAGTTGCTGCTGCTGCCAATGACAATACGCTTATAGTGGGTGCAAGTTCTTACGACGATTTTGGATATTTTACAAAGTTGCCCAGCGATGACTGTACTGCAATTCAAACGCAAATTAATCATAAAAAGCTTAGTATAAGAGCTGAAAATGGATCTGTTGTTATTTGGCCCATGTGCGAAACTAATCCTTTGGTGCCGCATTTAGTTTTCAGCGATAGCGAAATAAGCATGAATAACTTTGAGTTCTATCGTAATGATGCCAGTGCTGTAAAAATTGTTGGAGGCTCTACGTATTTTAGCAATATAAATTTTAGCCAAATTGAAGCTCCAGGAAATATTGCAAACGTAGAAGCTCAATCGGCTTTGGATGTAAATGGAGCATCGGTCAGTTTAACTGAAAGTACTTTTGCTAATAATGTGGCATCACAAGGTTCTGCTATTAAGGCCGTGCAATCGAATGTTATTGCTACCGATGTGAATTTTATGAATAATGGATCGTCTCCCCGTACTAATCACGATCCTACCTGGGGAGGAGCTGTTTATTTAGAAAATAGTCAATTTACCTATAATAGTGGAACGGTGGCTCAAAATCTGGCCGAACAAGGTGCCAGTTTTTATGTTGGCCAAAATTCTCATCTTGAGGTCGGATTGGGTGTAGCATTAAGTAACACTGCGGGGTCTCATGGAGCAGCGCAAATTTCTGTGGCCGAGTCTGGGGCTAGTGTTACCATCAAGCCTGCTTCGGGCGATGCTTGGACAGTAGAGGTAGGATTAGATTTTGATGGAGATGGCTTAACGGATGCCTATGAAAGTGTAGAAACAGATCCTACGGCTACAACAACCTGTGAGTATGGAGTAGGTTGTTATTAGTTAAAAAATTCTTTATAGTGTTTGCACATGTTCAAACACGATCTCAAAAGTAACCAATACAAAAAAGTCTATTTTAATGCGTCGCTCTTAAGTATTTTGGCCGGTTGTGTAAATGCCGGTGGTTTTATGGCGAGCGGCCGTTTTGTAACGCATGTCACCGGTTTTGCCACCTGGTTTGGCATGGATCTTATTCAAAACAAGTGGCTGGCTGCGTTTGGTACTTTATCGGTACCTCTCTTCTTTTTGCTGGGGACTATGCTCTCGGCTTTTTTGGTGGATCGCCGTATTTTGATGGGTAAAAAACCCGCCTACACGCTGGTGATGGTTTTAATCACACTGTGTTTATTGACTGTAGCTATAGAAGGTTACTTTAATTTTTTTGGTATTTTTGGTGGCGAGGTTAATATTAAGCAGCATTATGTGCTGCTTATTTTATTGTGTGGAGCCAGTGGCTTACAAAATGCAGCTATTACTACTTTTTACGGGGCTCAGGTGCGCACCACCCATTTAACAGGCATCACAACCGATTTAGGTATTGGTTTGGTGCGTCTCTTTTCGCCGCAGCCTGATATTGAAAAACATCAGGGTGAAATACGGGCCAATATTTTGCGTCTTCTTGTTATAGTGTCTTTTGTAATGGGATCTATTGCGGGAGCGTATTTATTCTTAAAACTTCAGTATCTTGGTTTTTTAATTCCCGCTTTACTTTCGGCTTATGCCGCTTTTGAATCGAAATTAAAAAATTAAATTTCTACGAATGAATGGCACCACTACCCAACCCCAAAGCTGCTTCTTTTGTTACTTCTGCCAGTGTCGGATGCGCATGGATAGTGCGGGCTACGTCTTCGGCCGAGGCTTTAAATTCAATCGCTAAAGCTAATTCGGCAATCAAGTCAGACGCACGTGGGCCCATGATGTGGGCGCCCAGCAAACGATCGGTATTTTTATCGGCAATGAGTTTTACAAAACCTTCTTTGGTGCCTAAAGCCAGTGCGCGGCCGTTAGCCATAAAAAGAAATTTGGCTTTTTTAATTTCAATTCCTTTGGCTACAGCTTCTTCTTCGGTTAAACCTACGCTTGCTACTTCGGGATGTGTGTACACAATGGCGGGCACCACATCGTAATTGATATGCGGTTTTTGTCCGGCGATCATTTCCACACACACTACACCTTCTTCAGAGGCTTTGTGCGCCAACATGGGACCGGCAATCACGTCACCAATGGCATAAATGCCCGGGACATTGGTTTCAAAATTTTTATTAACAGTAATACGGCCGCGTTCATCTTTTTTAATGCCCACAGCATCTAGCCCCAAACCTTCGGTATTAGCTTTGCGGCCAATAGCCACCAGTACGCAATCGGCGGTTAACTCAGAGGCCTCGTTTTTATCGTTCGTAATACTTAAGGTGACACCTTTTTTGCCCAAGGTGGCTTTGCCTACTTTGGTGGAGAGCATAAATTTCATGTTTTGTTTTTGCAGTACTCGTAAAAACGCTTTGCCTACTTCGCCATCCATGCTGGGAACAATTTTATCGAGCGCTTCAACCACGGTAATTTCGGTTCCTAAACGGGCATACACCGATCCCATTTCAAGCCCAATGGCACCCGCACCAATCACAATCATTTTGCCAGGTACTTTTTTAAGAGCCAGGGCACCGGTGGAATCGAGAACGGTTTCTTGATTCACCTCTAAGCCCGGGATGGAAGAGGGAACGGAGCCGGTTGCAATAATAATATGTTTGGCAGAGAGTTTTTCGGAGCCAACGGTAACTGTTTTATCGGCATTAAAAGTAGCTGTGCCCACAAACGAATCAATCTTGTTCTTTTTAAAGAGCATGGCGATGCCGCCAGTGAGTTGTTTGACGATGGTGCTTTTTCTTTCCAGCATTTTATCCCAGTTAAGAGAAGTTTTGCCTACTTCAATGCCATGTTGTTCTAATTCGTGCTGGGTTTGATGATAGAGTTCAGAGGATTCAAGCAGTGCTTTTGATGGGATGCAGCCTACGTTTAAGCAAGTGCCGCCTAAGGTTTTATCTTTTTCAACGCAAGCTACTTTAAAACCCAATTGAGCAGCACGGATAGCGGCAACATAGCCACCAGGGCCCGAACCAATAACCAAAATATCGTACATGGGGAGAAGTGAATGGTGGATGGTGGATGGTGGATAGCAAGAACCTTCTTTACCATTCACCATTCACTATCCACTATCCACCTATTCAACAGGAATATCCATCGATTCGATGCATTCCTTCACTTTTACTAAAAACAAAACCGCTTCGCGTCCATCGATGATGCGATGATCGTACGAGAGAGCCACATACATAATGGGACGGATGACAATTTGACCGTCGACCACCACCGGGCGTTCCTGGGTTTTATGTAAACCTAAAATACCGGCTTGTGGCATATTGAGAATAGGTGTTGATAACAAAGAACCAAAAACACCGCCGTTGCTGATGGTAAAGGTACCGCCCGTCATTTCGGGTATAGATAGCTTGCGGGCTTTGGCGCGTTCCGATACATCGGCCAGTTTCTTTTCAAACTGCATTAAATTCATTTTATCGATGTCTTTAATAACCGGCACAACAAGGCCACGTTCGGTGCTGACTGCGATGGATAAATCTACAAAGTCGCGCGTGATGATATCTTCACCGGTGTAGGTGGCATTCACGAGCGGATATTCTTTTAAGGCTTTTACACAAGCCATGGCAAAAAAACCTACAATGCCGGGGGCTGTGCCGTGTTTTTCTTTTAATTTATCTTTGTTCTTTTTACGGAATTCCAAAAGTGCCGTCATGTCTACTTCGTTGAAAGTGGTGAGAATAGCGGCGGTGTGTTGCGAAGCGACGAGGTTTTCGGCGATTTGACGACGGATTCTAGTCGCCGGGCGTTTTACTTCGCCTCTGGCGGAGTCGATAGCATATTCCACTTTAGGGGCCGGTGTACTGGAAGCTTGCGCTGCTGGAGCGGCTGCCGGTTGAGAGCTGGCTTTAGCCACATCCTCTTTTAAAATTCTTCCATCTTTACCGGTGCCTGCAACAGACGATAAATCTACATTCTTTTCGGCGGCCATTTTTTGTGCAGATGGCATCGCGACCGTTTCTTTTTTAGCCGCAGGTGCTGGTGCAGGTTTTGCTTCGGCTTTAGCTTTTGGAGCGGGGGCATCGCCTGTTTGGTCATCATGAATATAAGCAATCACATCGCCAATACCTACTTTAGCCTGAGCTTCGCCCACTAAAATTTCAATTTTACCGGCCCGTTCGGCCTGGAGTTCAAAGGTTGCTTTTTGTGATTCAAGATCAACTAAAATCTCATCCTTTTTTACTTGCTGGCCATTGGCTACACGCCAGCCCCCAATAAAGATTTCGGTTATCGATTCGCCAGCGGATGGAACTTTCACTTCGTATTTCATAAGAGTATAAACCGACGTCAGCAGTCTGAGGTCAGATATCAGATAAAAACAAATTAATCTTCAAACACAGTTGTTACAATTCTTTTTTGCTCCTGCAAGTGTAAATGCATATAACCATCGGCCGGGCTGGCTTGCGATTTGCGACCCACATAATACATTTTACGATGATTTAAGCTATGGCGCATACGCATATATACAAAGCCCCAAGGGCCCATATTTTTGGGTTCTTCCTGGCACCAGATAATTTCGGTGGCATTTTTATAGCCAGCCATAATGTTGATTAAAATTTCTTTGGGAAAAGGATAAAGTTGCTCTAAACGAATAAGGGCTACGGTTTCGTTATTTAATTCTTCTTTTTTAGCGAGCAGGTCGTAATAAATTTTACCGCTGCATAATACAATTTTTTTCACATTTTCTTTAGCAGCCATATCCATGGCATCGTCTAATACTTCATAAAAATGTTTATTTTTAAAATCTTCCAGCGGTGAATGAACGCGTGGGTGGCGCAGTAAACTTTTGGGTGTAAAGATGATGAGAGGCAAACGGTATTTACGGTGCATTTGGCGACGGAGCGCATGAAAAAGTTGTACCGGTGTTGTTAAGTTCATCACCTGAATATTATTTTTAGCACAGGCCATAAGATAACGTTCGGGACGGGCGGAAGAATGTTCGGGGCCCTGGCCCTCGTAGCCATGTGGCAATTGCATTACCAAACCGCTGTAGCGGCGCCATTTAACGGCCGAGCTGGTAATAAATTGGTCGATAATAATTTGTGCGCCGTTGGCAAAATCGCCAAATTGCGCTTCCCAAATAGATAATTTTTCGGGGTTAGAAAGTGACTGGCCAAATTCAAAACCAAGTGCAGCGTATTCCGATAAAGGCGAATTGACCACATCAAAATCGGCGTCTACATCGGTTAAATGATTAAGAGGCGAATATTTTTTGCCAGTTTTAATGTCGGCTAATACCGAATGACGGTGAGAAAAGGTGCCGCGTTCTACGTCTTGCCCGGCCAAACGCACAGAATAGCCTTCTTTAATAAGGCTGGCATAGGTGAGCATTTCGGCCATGCCCCAATCAATTTCTTTTTTTCCTTCAGCCATCAATTTGCGGTCTTCATAAATTTTTTGCACTTTGGGGTGCACATTTACGGTGGAAGGAATGGTTAAAAATTCGGTGGCTAAATCGAGCAGTGCTTCTTTATTTACACCCGTTTTACTGGGTAGAAAAATATTGTCTTTGGTAGGGCGTTCCAAATCTTTCCAGCGGTCGCCAAAACTTTGCATGGGATGCTGAAAGGTGGCTTTTTGTGATTCGGCCAAAGCGCTATCAAGCCCTTCATCCAATTCCGTCATGTATTTTTGTACTTCTTCTTCGGTAATAATTTTATTGTGAATAAGACGTTGCGCATACAATTCGCGAGGGCGGGGATGCGATTTAATTTGTTCGTACATGAGCGGTTGGGTAAACCCCGGTTCATCGGCTTCGTTGTGCCCATAACGGCGGTAGCCCAACACGTCTATTACTACATCACGTTTAAAAGTATTGCGGAATTCCAAAGCCATGAGCATGCAACGCAAAGCCGCGTCGGGTTCGTCGGCATTGACGCGCAAAATGGGAATTTCCAACATTTTGGCAACATCGGTAGAATTAGGTGTAGAACGGGCTTCGGACGGATCGGTAGTAAAACCAACCTGGTTGTTTAAAATAATATGAATGGTACCGCCCACGGTATAACCTTTTAATTCCGATAAATTTAAAACTTCGTAAATAGAACCTTGGCCGGCAAACGAGGCATCGCCATGAATCAAAACAGGGAGTGTACGGGTGCGTGCAGTATCGCCTTTTAATTTTTGCTTGGAGCGAGCCACACCCATGAGTACCGGATTAACAGCTTCTAAATGGCTGGGGTTAGGCATTAATGATAAATGCACCTGGTTTCCACTGGGAGTTAAGGTGTTTTGCGAAAAACCCATGTGGTATTTTACGTCGCCAGCACCTAAGGCTACTTTTAATTTACCGGCAAATTCGGCAAGTAAGAGGCGCGGGTCTTTATTAAAAGTATTGGCCAGTACATTTAAACGGCCACGATGTGCCATACCAATCAACACTTCATCTGTTTTTCTTTTGCTGGCCTGATCAATCAAGTAATCAAGCATGGGGATAATGATATCGGTGCCTTCTACGGAAAAACGTTTTTGGCCCACAAAGCGTTTGTGCAAAAATGTTTCAAACACTTCGGCTTTGGCCAACATGTGCAGCGCTCTAATTTTTTCTTCGGTGTTAAGCGGTTCCAGTAAAAATTGCGATTCGACACGCTTTTGAATCCATAAACGGCTTTCGGGATCTTCAATATGGCCGTATTCTACAGAAGCCGGCGAGCAATACAGTTTGGTGAGTGTTTCAATAACGGCTTTTAAGGTGGTGGTAGGCATGCCCAGCATATGCCCGCTTTTGGTGGTACGGTTTAAATCGGCTTCGGTTAAGCCAAAGCGCGAAAGGGCAAGCAGGGGATGCGTTTTAATGCCTCGGTTTAAGGGATTAACATCGGCAATGAGGTAACCCATTTCGCGGTAATTTTGTATCAGTTCAATAACTTTTAGTTCGAAATCAAAATCGGAAACAGGAGAGGTATTGTTTTTGGCCAGGGTTTGAGCCTGAGACAGAGCCATGCCTTCAAAAAAATAGCGCCAGCTTTCGTCCACATTTTGCGGTGATTTTTTATATTCCTCGGCAATTTCTTCAATGTATTGAACATTGAGAGGATTAAGATAGCTCGGTGTTGACCGTTTTTTAAGACCCCCGTCATTCATAGCGCACTATTTCCACCACACCTTTGTTTTTATTGCGAAGGTAATATTATGCCTAATTTGTAAAAGGGGGGCAAGGGAAGATCACAGGTTAAAACAAGTACTTCTACACGTATTGCCAATGGCTAAAACAAGCCGCTTGCCCTTGATACACCTGGTTTTGGTCCACAATATTCCACACCGTGGCCTGGGTGATGCAAAAACGTTTTTTTGTTTTGGAGATGCGGATACCGGCATAGTTATCGATAAAACCCTGCATTTTAACGCGCCGCAGCAAGATTTCCCGTTCGCTTTGGATGGGGGGTTCGGCGGTTACGCGCGAGGGTGTTTGAATAAATTCGTCCCAAGTCATCTCCCAAAGCTCCAAAGCTTTTTTGTTGCCGTAATTTAAAAGAGGATCGGGTTGGGTGTTGTGCGATAAAAGAATAAAGGGGGCGTTAAAAAGAAAATCGACAAGTTCTTGTCCTTTTAAGCAAGAAGAAACCAGCTCTTGGCCCGTGTAGTGCTGGTAGCTACTGACGAGTTGAGTAAGATGCGGAGCCAAAAGAGGGTTTAAAGCCGGATGATCCATGCTTGAACCGTATAAAAAAGAAAAAGCCCCGTCTAGCTTTTTAAGGCTTATCGGCAAATTGACGGCCTACTTGCAGGCCAAATGTCAAAGCACCTTGCAGCAAGCCGCGTCGGCCTTCCATCACGGCCATGCCCCAAGAATCGTCACCTACATAACCGCTATAACCACTTTTAGCCATGATGGTTGTTAAAGTTGCGGCAACAGCAAACCGAAGGGCTAAGTGAGGGGAAGATGTTTTAATATTTTGAGCGTACTCTAATCCTATAACGCTTTGAGGCAGGGCTTGAGGTTGTATGTTACCCAGTAACGTATCGACTGCACTCAAATCGTGGTCTAAAGCTATTGCTGTGGTTGTAATAGAGGGATGTTCTATTTCAAGTTTGCCTGCGCCATACATCAGTCCTACGCCAAAAAAACCTTGGAAGCGATTTTGCCCATGGTTAAATTCGCCGCCAACAGGCACAAGAACATTGCCCGATACATTTCCAAAAAAATGAGAATTTTCTACTTCCAAATGATCTTGATGGAATGTTCCTTGAAATCTGAGCTCGATTCCAAGCAAACCATGCCGCCGCATGAGCCTTTCGTAACGCAGGCCTAACCCGGCTACAGCGCCCGGTTGAAAACTGGCTAAACTTGGATCAAATTTTTGAACACCTAAAGTATCGGCTCCCACAGTGGTGGTAACAAGTACACGGTTTGGGGTGGCATCGGATGCGGGTTGTTCCACCGGTTTGCCGTTTCTATTTGCTAATAAATGAGAAATGGATGTAGTAGACATAAGGCCTCCTTAGATGATGGTTAGTGTCCCTTTTCAAATGGGTTATCGGAATAGTAGATAAGAGGTTGTTGGATTTGTGAGCCAGAAATGCAAATTCTGCACTTAAGTTGTTATCATTTTATGACGCGGGAGGTTAAAGTTTGAGCGCGTCAAAATTAGAATGAATTAGGGAGACTCGGGGCTGTAGGAAAGCTTGATCATATTCAAGAGAGCTAGTAATTTTTTATCAAGAGTCCATACAAGGGTTTTATTTTCTTGGGCACATAAAATAATCATACGGTCTACAATGCCCGGAGGATGATGTTTTTTTTGATAGGCCATTTGCGCTATTTCAGCCAAAGAATCCCACGTCGATTCTTTGCTCCAATTTAAATCGAGCATGGGCAAACCTTTAAAAACCAAGTGAATGATGCGTTGTGTGGATTCATTAATATTGCCCGATAACAGTTCGGTTTTAATGGGCAAACACGAAGCAATTTTTTGCTGTTCCATCAATTCTGCAAAGTGTTCTTGTTCCTTGCTTTTTTTTGTTGAAAAGAAAGAAATCCACACTGATGTATCAACTAAAATCATTAGCGGGCTCTCATTTTTGACAACTGTTTTTGAGTAAGCCCCAATTTACCGCTGCCCTTAAGTAAGAGGATGTTTTGAATATTTTTTTTATGAATAAGTTCCTTTAGTCCTAAAACAACAGCTTCGGTTTTTGTGGTGGAACCACTGGCCTTAACGGCTTCTTTAAGCAATTTGGAAGGAATGTTCATTGAAATTTTTTGTATATATTCTGACATAACCATAGTATATACCAATTAGAAGATTTGTATATACTATTTTTACATGCATGGAGGAATATCTGTGAGTACCTATTTTATCAGCGGAATCAACAAGGGAATTGGTTTGGCACTGGCAGCTAAGCTGTTATCTCAAGGTCATCGAGTTTTGGGCACGTATCGTACACTCTCTCCCGCACTAAGCGAGCTTAAAAAAAATCACGCCACTCTTTCTATATTTAAGATGGATGTGAATGATGAAACGAGTATAGAAAAAGTAAAAAAAGAAATTCAGGTGATTGATGTGCTCATCAACAATGCCGGCGTGCTTACCGAATATAATGTGGGCTTAGAAGAACTCTCTCTTGCCGAAGTACAAAAAACTTTTGAAGTGAATGTACTGGGAACTATGCGTGTGACGCGTGCTTTCTTACCGTTATTACAGCGTTCTGGCCATCCTAAAATTATCACAATTTCCAGCAAGGTGGGTTCAATTGCCGATAACACGAGTGGTTTTGCTTATGGATATAGAATGTCTAAAACAGCCCTCAATATGTTTAATAAATCACTTTCTATCGAATTTTCTAAAATCACCTGTGTGGTGCTTCATCCGGGTTGGGTGCAAACCGATATGGGTGGTATGAATGCGCCCACCACGCCGCAGGAATCGGCAAGTGGTTTAGCTCAAGTAATAGAGAGTTTGTCGCTTCGTGATACAGGAAAATTTTTTGATTTTAGAGGAGAAACTATTCCTTGGTAGGAAAATATTTTTTAAACTGTTCCTTTATTTTTTCTTCTCCTCTCATGACCACATAATAAACTGTAGGGATAAACAAAAGAGTAAAAAAGATGGAACCGGCCAAACCCCAGTTTAAGGCTAAAGCCATAGGCGTAATAAAGGGATCGTTGCCTCCAATACCGTAGGCGGCGGGGAAAACGCCTAAAACTGTTGTGAGTGTGGTTAAAAAAATAGGACGGAAGCGAACCAAGCATCCTTCAATAATAGCTTCTTTTAAGGGCATGCCTTCTTTGCGCATCTGATTAATATGCAGAAAAATTAGGGTGCCACCATCCACCACCACACCGGTTAATCCTACCATTCCCAGCATTGCTAAAAATGTAAGTGGTTCACCATGCAGTCCAAAGCCCAAAATGATTCCCACCATCCCGCAGGGAATCATCAACATCAAAATCAATGTTTGTTTTAAATTGCCAAAGGTAAAAAGAAGTACAAATAAAATGAGCAGCATGGCAATAATGAGGGCGCGAAAGAGGCTCGCCATCGATTCTTGCGTATCTTCTTCTTCTCCGCCGTAGTGGATAATATAGCCGGGATACTCTTTAGAAATATTTTGAAATTTATCCTCCAAATAAGCATTTACCTTGCCCGATGTTGTAATGTCTTCATCTACATTGGCGGTAACGGTAAGCACGCGTTTAAAATCGAGATGTTTAATGGAGAGTGTTCCTGGGGCTTCCTTAAATGTGGCAATTTTATTCACTGGTGTCATGCCTCCCCATGGGTTGGGAATTTCCAAATTAGCAAGGGCCTCCTTGTTAAATCGTTCACTTTCGGGATAGCGTACCACCACATCAATTTCGTCATCCGTTTTACGAATGGTGGTAGCTTTGCCTCCTTCAAAGGCATGACGGATATTAAGAGCAATAGTGTCAAGCGTAAGGCCTGCCTGATGAGCTTTATCTTCATCAATCTCCATCATCAGTTCGCCCTTGCCCGGTTCATAATCGTCAGTAATGTCCTTTACTCCTTTTACGGTAGTAAGTGCCTCTTTAAAAAGGTCTGCAATTTTTGCCATGGTTTCAAAATCATCACCTTTAATTTTAACCGCTACCGGCTTTCCTACGGGAGGGCCAGGTTTCACGGGATCGAAATAAATTTTTGTGAAGCCAGGGATTTGGGGGGAATGCTTTCTAAAATCGTCCATGATGTCATCGGCCGAACGTTTGCGCGCGTTTTCAGGGGTTAAATAAACTTTTACCTGGGCTAAATGAGTGCCGCGCTCGGTAAAAGGGTCGCCGGGATCATTTTGAATAATTCCAAGTTCGGTTACATAGTGATCAAGTTCGTTTTTAGGAAGCGACGCAGCCATTTTTTCAAGTGGCAGTATTAAATCTTCTGTAACGGCCAAGCGTGTTCCTACAGGCGCTTTAGCTCGTATAAAAAATTGTTCAATGCCTTTGGCTGGAAATAAAATAAATTTAAGTCCAAAAGTTGCATAAATAAAAGCTGACACAACTATTCCAAAAGAAATGCCTAATGTAAGCTTGGGTTTATCTAAACACTTTTTAAGAGTACGGATATAGGCATCGCGAATTCGATTAAAAGTATGATGCTGTTTTATTTTTTCGAGCATTTTTACTTTTTTATCTCCACTCGCCCGGTGCAAATCAGAAATGTGCGAAGGTAAAATAAAAAGTGCTTCAAAGGCAGATACAAAAAGTGTGATGATTACTACTTTGGGGATATCGCCAATAAATTTTCCAAAAATACCCGTCATCATCAGGAGGGGAACAAAAGCAATGATGGTAGTAAGCACTACCGAAATTATGGCAGGGACTACTTCTTCGGCCCCTTTAATAGAGGCTTCTTCGTGTGAGTAACCTTTTTCCAAGTAACGGTTAATATTTTCGGCCACCACAATATCTTCATCCACCAGCATCCCCAGAACCATAATAAGCCCAAACATGGAGATGAGATTAATTGAAATGCCCGTCCAGTACATGATGGCAAAAGCGCCTAAGAGAGCTACCGGCATACCGATAGCGGCACTAATGGCAATGCGCACCGAAAGGAATAGGACAAGCGGCACCAATACTAAAATAAGGCCAATCCACCCGTTAGAGGTCAGTACACTCAAACGTCGTTCAATGTAATATGAAATATCCTCCACAATACCGTATTTGAGTTTGGGTTCATTTTTGGCGATAAAATTTTCAATTTTGTCGGTAATTTTCTTTTTTAGGCGGATAGCATCGGCCGAATCATCTTTAATAATTTGTAAATTAATCGATTCGCGGCCATCGGTGCGTGTTTTGGTTTGCACATCGGCAAAACCATCTTCTACTTTGGCTACATCTTTTACTTGCACCCAGTGGCCTTGATCGTTGGCTCGAATAATCACATTCTCCACGTCCTCTTTATTTTCAAGTTCGCCGTTGGTACGGATAATCAGTTCTTTTTTCTCTCCTTTTAAAAGACCACCCGGTACGTTGATATTTTTTTGAGCTAACGCTGCCATCACTTGCGGGAATGAAATTTTATAGTCTTTCATTTTATCGGGATTTACATTCACATGCACTTCGCGGTCTTTAAAGCCTCGGCGTGCTACTGCTGAAACACCGTTTAAATCCAAAAGCTCATCTTCCAAATCTTTGGCCAGTTCGCGGATGGCGCTATAGGGTAAATCGCCTGATAAAGTCACTTCTAAAACCGGTGTGTCTTTTACTTTTATTTCTTTTACAACCGGTCTTTTATCCAGATCAGCAGGCAAATCTTCGGCTTCTTCAACAGCCCGTTCGATATCACTGATAATTTTATTTTTATCGGACGCATTAGGATTTAATTTGATGATGAGTAGCGACATGCCCTCAATCGAAATGCTTCCCACTTCATCTAAATCATCCACCTCGCGTACTTCTTTTTCGATGGGGATGGTGATGCGCTTTTCTATTACATCGGGTGAGGCTCCAATATAATTGGTGCGCACAGTGACAATATCAAACGAAAAGTTTGGAAAAGCTTCACGTTCGATATTAAAAAGAGAAATAAGGCCAATAATGATGATAAAAAAAGTAAGAGAATTGGTGACGAGCGGGTTTTTAACTGAAAATTCAGAAAGCTTCATGAATAATTAAAGAACTAGCAGATTGATTGGGGAGGGGCAAATAATGATTTAACTACGGCAACATATCCTTAAAAGCGTCATAATCACGTCCAGAGGGTGTGGTATCGCAACCTTCTTCATTGGCCAGGCTATTGATGTTGTCTACACGTGATTCGGGGCTGGGGTGCGTACTTAAAAATTCGGGAGTGCCACCGTCTAAGTCTTCTTCGATAAGTTTTTCAAAAAAGTCGGCGGCGCCGTTACAGGCATAGAATGTTCCGGCCAGGTAAGCCACAGAATGTTCATCGGCATCAGATTCATTTTCACGCGAATAATCAAGTGTGGCAAAAGTTTGGGCTATGTCTACCAAAATGTTTTGATCTTGTCCTAGTAAAATGGCGAGGAGTGTGGATACGCCATATTGGGTGGTGAGCATTTCGGTAGAATGCCGTTCGGCAGCGTGGGCAATTTCGTGACCCATCACGCCTGCTAGTGAGTCTTCGGTGTCTAAAAATTTAATAAGCCCTGTGTAAAAATAAAGGTAGCCACCGGGGGTAGCAAAGGCATTTAAAACTTCGTCGTCATTAATGATGTGAACTTCCCAGTCAAAGTCATCACGATGATCCACAACGCCACTGTTTAAAACTTCATCGCGGATATCTTCTAAATAGGCATAGGCTTCGGGGTAGTCATCACGGTTTAAAAGGGGGTAAGTATCGGGGTCGTTTTCAATTTCTTGGCTAATGTCTTCGCCAAAATTACGATCGTCACTAATAGAAAAAAGATTAAGGCCCGATCCACAGCCTGTAAAAGAAATAAAAACAAAGAGAAATAAAAACTTTTTCATTCTCTCTTTATAGGCCCCTTAAAAGATCATGACAAGCCCATCATCTTATTTGTGCGTTATTTTTTTATAACAATTTAGGAGCGCGCTTCCTTGGTTTTACGTCCGGCAATTTGCTTGAGTAATTCATCGGCAAAGTGCTGATAATTGTTAGAACCCGTGGAAGAGGGCGAATAATCAAAAACCGGACGTCCCTCCAGTTGGGCTTTATTAAGATCGGTATTTACCGTGATGCGACTTTTAAAAATATTTCCTTTAAAAAAGCTTTTTAAATTTTGTTCCACCAGTTCATTCATGGTGATGTTGCGGCCGTCTACGCGTGTAAACAAAACGCCCAACACCTTAAGCTTGGGGTTTAGGCGCTCGTTAATCATTTCCAAACTTTCAAGTAAATCGGTTACCCCTTCAAAAGCCAAAACCGACATTTCGCAGGGAACGATGGCGTAATCGGAGGCGCAGAGTGCGTTGATGGTTAAATTGCCCAAATTGGGAGGGCAGTCTAAAATGATGTAGTCGTAATGAGTGCGTGCTAATTTAAGCGATTGCGACAAAATAAGTTCGCGACCAATTTTGGTGGTGAGCACCCCTTCAGTTTCGTACAAAGCTTTATCGCCGGGGGTAATATGAAACGAATTGATATCGGTTTTTATTACCGAGTCTAAAATATTTCCTTTTTTAGCAATGAGTATTGATGACAGTGGTGTGTATTCTACGCCTTCGGGAATAATGGCTCCCAAAGATTTTTCAACATGGCCCTGTGGATCGAGATCTACCACTAAAATTCTTTTTTTATGAAATTGCGAGAGTGCAGCACCCAAATTAACAGCCGTGGTTGTTTTACCCACGCCGCCTTTTTGCGAGCAGATGGCAATTACTTTGGCTTTTTTATTCCCTTCGGTTTGCCCAACACTATTTTTAGAAATTTCCTGGTTAATGAGTTCCTTAATCTTTTCTGTAATCATACCTTGTTCCTTGGTTAAAAATTGAAGAACCCCTTTTCCACCTTATGATACAGGTCCTTTTCTTTTTCAAGACGCAATTTAAAAGAGGGGTTTTTCTCCCGTTTTGAGGAATAAACCCCACAAATTTTTGACGTTTTAAGCTCTGTTGTTGGGGTGCTTATCACATACAGAGCCCCCTTTTTGTTATGTTATGAGCGGTTTTTTGGAGAGTTGTAAGTAAAATATTGTTATTTATCAATATTTTATAGGCGTGCCTGGCACCGTATGGGGAGAACTTAAAAAAAGCATTAAAACCGTATTCTTAAAGGGTTTTTGGCACTGGGTTTGCTTATCTTTAATGAGAGGTCCACATTTATGAAAAAGTCCATCCCTTTAACTGGTGTTATTTTACTTCTTTTAACTTTTATTGCCTGCGGTGGCGGGTCGTCGGGTGGTAATGGTCCGGATAAAGGAGAAGGTGCTAAATGTGGTATCGGCGATACCGATTGCGATGGCATTACTGACGGGTGTGATTTTAATCCTGATGTTGCTTACGACCAGGAAGTGGCAGCAGCTGCGTTGTTATCGGGTAAAACAGAAGGAGTACAAACTGTTCCGTTTACGGCAAAGTGTGATGAGGATGGTGATGGATTTTTTGATGATTTAGATGGTTGTGCCGATAAAGATAAAGGGACTTTCATGTGTGACAATTGTCCCGGTACTCCAAATAAAGACCAAGAGGATGCCGATGGTGATGGCCGTGGTGATGTTTGTGAAACGGCTTGTGATGCCTTGGGTGGTGATAGTGATTTTGATAAAATTTGTGATAACAAAGATAACTGCCCGCGTATACCCAATAACGATCAAAATCCGCTTGCCTGTGCAAAAGATAAAGATGGTGATGGATATGAAGGGAGTGCCAATGGTGGGAATGGGGAAGATTGTGATGATAGTGACCCGTTAGTGCATCCCGATTCTGAGGAGCCTGAAGTATTTTTGGGCACCGATTATAACTGTGACGGTGATAAGGGTGATATAGATAAGGCCGTTTTTGTTAAATTAGGTTATTCAGGCACTACCTTTAATGGCACTCAAGGAAGTTTAGCAAATCCTTATACAAATTTAGCTGAAGCCTTAGGTGACGACAAGGTAGTAGATGGAAGCACGCTTGTTGTTTTTAATGGCGATAGTGAAGTAGATGCAGCTCTTAATGTAAGTAAATCAGTTTCAATTTTAGGTGGTTATTATTGTACAAATCAAAACACCGGTTTAGCCGCTTGTGATACTATCGATCACGTAACCCGTGACTTTAATACTCAAGGTTATCCCACACATATTACATCTCTAACGGCCGACAAAAGTACCCTTTTTAATATTACCGGAGCTAATGTGATAGTGGATGGTATCAATATGCGTGTAAAAGGTGGGTATAAGGCTGTTTCTTATGATGCTCCCGATACTGATCACGTAAAATTTACCTTGCAGAATTCTGTTATCGTGAATGAAGCTTCTGCATCCATGACTAATCAAATTGTTTATATAAATATTGAAGATCTTACACACTTTCATGCAGATCCAACCATCAATATTGTAAATAACAATATTAGTACAGCAACTGGAACCGGCACACCCTCAGAAGTGTTTGCTATAAAAATTGAACAAGCAGATTTGGATGATTTGGTTGAATTAAATATTCATAAAAACATAGTGAAGCTTGATGTGCCGGGCACGCTTTTATATGGTATTTATGTAAGTTGTGCAGAAGAAGGTAAAACCTTTTCAGGGACATTTGCCTCTATCACCAATAATGAGATTACCATTGCATCGGCAACAAGTAACTACGGTATCAAAATGTTAAGATACGGGTTTGAAATAATTAAAAACAAAATTGTTATTAAAGATGAAATATTCACGTCTTATCAAACGGGCTCAAAAAGCATTGGCATAGAGTCTGTTGATTCATATCTTGCCTTAGCCAATGTAGTTGGCAATTATATGGCCATAAGTTTGGGGTCTGGTAATAAAACATATACTATTAATGCTTTTAATGGGAGTAATACAAACTTGGCCATGTTTAACAATACTGTTAAAACCGATTCATATGGTGAGGGTGAAGGTGTTATTCAACTTCAAAATTTTGATAATAGAAGTATAAAAATAGCCAATAACATTATTCTCACAGAAAATGGTTTGTCGGTAGCTATTCAAGAAATTGATCCCGATTCCCAGGCCGAAACGGCTGCAGAAGAAAACTGGACTGTTGATTTGGTAAAAAATAATATTTTTGATTCGGACTTTGATGCTGATCAATATGGGCATGCCGGGGTTTATGGCGATATTGATTCTTTATACGATAACCCGGAATGTTCAGACCTTACCAGTGCAAGAGACGATCAGACGGCTATTGATACATATATTGGATCGTGCGCTACAGATATTTGTGATAATGATCCGGGTTATAACCCAAGGGAAGCTGGAGATGTGATAGCATGCTTGGCAACGTATAAGTCTTATTGCAACTCAGTAAGAATAGTTCACTGCTCTGAGGAGCATTATAGCTACTATGATACTGTTGCCGATATGGAAGCGGCCTTGGGTGCAACAGTTGCTAGCGATAACGTTTCGGCCTCTGAAGCAAGCTTGTCCATATCTGAAAACTATAAGGTGCATGGTGGCCCGGCTATTTCTGCTAGAGTGTATCCCATTCCAGCTGATTTGCTAAAATATTATGATACGGATCTTGATGGCAATCCACGTCAGGCTGATGGTCATATCGACATTGGTTGTTACGAATATACGCCAGCGCCTGACGCTCAATAAAGGTGCGTTTTTAAGTCTAATTTGGCGTTTGACAATCTGTAATAGGGCTATATCATCATCGCCTTGATGAAAATTGATCCGCCCAAGCTTAAAAAGACGGCACTTTCCAAAATTGAGGAAATTGTAGGCCTTCATAACCTTTCTTTTTCTCATATCGATCGCCTCAATTATTCCCGCGATTCCAATTTTAAGAGCGCGCTACAAAATCATTACAATAAAACCGAATGTTTTCCCGATATCATTGTGTGGCCCCAAACTACCGAGCAGGTGCAAAAGCTTGTTAAGGTAGCCGTACGTCACCAAATTCCTATCATTCCCTATGGTGGAGGTTCGGGTGTGTGTGGTGGAACCCTCCCTATATACGGTGGCATGATCATCGACCTTAAAAAAATGAACCGCATTCTTAAGGTTGATACGCAAAACATGCTGGTGGAAGCCGAGTGCGGGATTTTACAAAAAGTTTTTGAAGATGAACTCAATCGCCGCGGGTTTACTTTAGGACATACGCCGTCGTCTATCCTGTGTGCCTCTCTGGGTGGCTGTTTGGCAGCGCGCTCGGCCGGGCAGCAGTCTACCAAGTACGGAAAAATTGAAGACATGATTTACGATTTTGAAGTGGTAACCGGCACTGGCGAAATTATTCGTACACGTAATATCAACAATATATCGGGTCTTGATTTAAACCAGATGTTTGTAGGCAGCGAAGGAACTCTTGGCATTATTACCAAAGCGCGTCTTAAAATGTATCCCTTGCCCGAAGCTACTCTTTTTGAAGGATTTAAATTCCCAAACATGGAAACGGCTATTGATGCCATCCGTCGTATTTTACAATCGGGCATCAAGCCATCGGTAGTGCGCTTGTACGATTCACTTGATACGCTTATTCTCCTTTCGTCCAAACATGGCGATTCTAAAATGAAATGGCCTGGTTTTTTTAAGCCGGTTAGCGACGAACTCAAAAATTTTGGTTTGCGTTTGGGGCTTAAGGTGCCGTCTTTGTTTCAGGTAGCAAGCCGAGTAGCTAATGCCGGTTGTTTGGTGGTTTTTTTATGGGAAGGCAACAAGCGCGTTGTAACGGAAGAACAAAAAATTTCGTCTTCTATTGCGTTAGGTTTAGGCGGGCAAAGTTTGGGTGAAGAACCCGGTAAATTTTGGTTACAAAACAGGTATCATGTTTCCTATAAAGCCTCCAAATTATTTACGGCCGGTGCCTTTACCGACACCATAGAAATTGCCGCTACCTGGGATAAACTCCATACGCTTTATAAAAAAATGATTTCTGCCTTAAAGGGTAGCGTTTTTGTGATGGCGCATCTCTCGCATGTGTATTCCGATGGCGGTTCTCTTTATTTTACTTTTGTTGCTCCCATGAAAGGGCTACGTCGATCGGAAAGACTTTACGATAAGGTTTGGGGAAAAGCACTCACCACCTGCCAAAAATATGGAGGCGTTATCAGTCATCACCACGGTATTGGGCGTTTAAAAGCCAAGTACATGCCCGATGAATGGGGCGAAGGTGCCTCTTTGTTTCGTGCTCTTAAAAAAACGTACGATCCGTTAGGTATTATGAATCCCGGTAAATTGTATGGCGATAAAAAAGATAAAAAGAAAGCTGCATAATGGAAATTAATAAAATATCGCAAATCATTACTGTATCGACCGGCACTACTCTTGCGGCCTGCGAAGCTATGCTTTTAAGTGAAGGGTTTTATTCGGGCTATAAACCCGTGGAGGAAGATGCTTCTTTGACTTACGCCCGTGTTTTAGCGGAGCGAATTCCCAATTATTATTTTTTGCAGCACGGGGGTATTGAGGATTTATGTGTGGGGGGTGAAGGAGTTACTTCTTCTGGACAGGAATTTACTCTTAAATCTGCTCCCCGTTCGGCCACCGGCCCCGATTTACGCCGTATGTTGGTGGGGAGCGATGGTATTTTTGGACATTTTAAAAATGTGACTGTTCGTATTTTTCCACTTCCTCAAAAAACCGCATGGGGCTTTTGTTTGTTGGACCACGTAAGTGAAGCCTCTGAGTTTTTAAGAAACATGCTCACATCGTTTATTCGTCCCTTGTTTTTGTGTGTTATTGATCAGGAAGAAACTGAAACTATAATGACGGAGTTAGGACAAAAAACAACCGATAAAGTAGCTGTAGCTTTTAAATTAGCCGATTTAAGTGCTTTGCTAGAAGCAAAAAAAGAAGCCTTGGTGCATATGGGCGAAGAATTAAAACATCGTTTTTATTGGCCCACACGTTTGGGAACTACCGAAAAGCTAGATGAACTTTTATTAAAACCAAAATTTTTTAAGCAAACTTTCCGTAAAAATGCCGAATTGTTTTTACACGGTGCCGATGTAGAGAATTTGGCCGAAAAAAGATTAAAACGGGAGCTGGAAAATATGGCTCAATTAAAACGCCTTAAAATTGCAGGGTAGGGGATAATTTATGTTAGAAGAATTTGAAAAAACACTCGAACTTTGTTCTGCCTGTCCTCGTTTGTGTCAAAGCGCCTGCCCTGTAGTTAAAACAGGCGGCAACGAATCGCATTCGCCCTGGGGTATGATGCAGACTCTAAATTTGGTGCGTAAGGGTGCCATTCCGTTTGATGCCGAAGTCGCCAAATTGTCTTACCAATGCCTTACGTGTAAAGCCTGTACCGAACAATGCGATCATGGCAATGTGATTCCGCCTATTGTTCAAGATGTGCGCGAACGTGCTGTAAAACAAGGCTTAGCGCCTCCCGAAATTGCGGGCTTTTTGGCCAAATTTCATCGTAATAATAATCCGTTTGCCAAAGATTTACTCACCAAGCTTAAAGATTATGTAGATGAAAAGTTTATTCACATGGAATCGCCGGTAGCCTATTTTGCCAGTTGTACCACCATTGCCAAAGCCCCCGAAGTGGTCCGTGATACTTTTGAGTTATTTGCCAAGTTAAAAATTGATTTTGTAAGTGTGTATCCCGAAGCAATTCAGTGTTGTGGTTATCCTCTTTTGTCGGCTGGTATGGAAGACGAGTTTGTGGATGTGGCCGAAATTAATTTTCATGCCATGAAAAAGTATAAAACAATTATTAGCGGCTCGCCTACCTGCATTCATACATTAAAAAATACGTATAAAAAATACGCCTTCGATTTGCCAGGAAAGGTGATTACTATTAATCAGTTTTTGGAACCTTTTCTTCATAATATAAATTATAAAATTAAAAAAAATATCCGTACCAAGCTTATTTATCACGATCCCTGTTACCTAAGCCGTTATTTGGGTGAAACTGAATTGCCAAGGGAGCTTATTAGCCAGGTATCGGGTTATCATCCGCAGGAATTCCATCATCATGGAAAAGAAACCGGCTGTTCGGGGCAGGGAGGTTGTTATTCTATTCTAAATAAAGATACATCCGATGCTATTGCCAAAGAGAGGCTTGAAGAAGTGTACGATCGCAATATTCAAATGGTGGTTACCCAGTGCCCGTCGTGCATCCACAAGTTTCGCAAAAACTCAAAACGTTTGGTGATTAAAGACACCATCAGTTATCTCAACGACTGTATTGAGGGAGTAAAAGAGTAGCATGTCCAAAACCATTATCATTGTTAATCCTGCGGCTGCCCGTGGTGCATTGGAAAAAGCGTGGAAAGATTTATCACATGCCTTAAAAGGGGAACTACGTTCCTTTAATGTTGGTTTTACGCGGAAGCCGGGTGAGGCTACAAGTTTGGTGCGTAAAGCGCTTAAAGAAGGGTATGAAAAAGTAATCTCCGTTGGTGGTGATGGGACATTGCGCGAATGTTTAAACGGTTTTTACGAAAATGAAATGGCTATTAACCCTAAAGCCATTTTGGGAATTCTACCTTTTGGCCGTGGTAGCGATTTGGCCCGTGCCTTGGGTATTTCACGCGATCCGGCTCAGGCTATTAAACATTTAAGCGGCAACAAAACAAAATTACTGGATGTAGGTGTGGCTCATCTTTTTAATTTAAAACATCAGGAAGAAACACTTTATTTTTTAAACAATGCGTATGTGGGTATTGGTGTTCTTGTTGATCAACATTCCAATAAAGCGCCACGTTGGGGAGGAGCCAAGGGTGCTTATATGTATGGTTTAGCCCGTGCGTTTATTGAATACAGAATTCAAAAAATGAATTGTAGGGTAGATGGGAAAAACCATGCTCTGAATGTGTTAAATTTGGTGATTGCCAATGGTCCCTTTTATGGGGCCGGTATGTATGCCTCTCCCATGGCCAGGCTTAACGATGGTATTTTTGATGTGGTGTCTATTGGAAAATTTACCTTGGCACGCGCTATCCGCGAACTGCCGCGTTTATACTCGGGGCAGTATTTAAAATTACCCGAAGTCAAATTTTACAGGGGAAAAGAAATAGAATTAAAACCCGCGTACCCTAATCAGGAATTACCTGTGGACATGGACGGCGATACTGTGGGTTACTTGCCAGGAAAATTTACGCTCTTGCCTAAAGCTATCCGCTTTAAGGTCTGATGACCTGCTCATAACAATTGGCGCAGCACGTATTGCAAAATACCGCCATGACGTAAATATTCCATTTCAACCGGTGTATCCACACGTGAGAGCGCTTCAAAGCTTTTGCCACCCGCATTAACCATCATTTTTTGACGCGGTTTCATGCTGGTTAAACCTTCAATGGTAATTTCTTCTTCACCGGTAAGTCCCAAAGACTCGCGATTGTGTCCGGGTAAGAATTGCAATGGCAGTATGCCCATGCCAATTAAATTGGAACGATGGATACGTTCGTACGATTCGGCAATGACGGCTTTAATGCCTTGCAGGTGCGGGCCCTTAGCGGCCCAGTCGCGCGAAGAGCCTGAACCGTATTCTTTGCCCGCAAGAATTACCAGCGGGGTACCTGCGTCATGATATTTTACAGCTGCGTCATAAATTGACAGTGTTTCACCGCTTGGAATGTGTTTGGTCATCCCGCCTTCGGTACCGGGAAGCATTTGGTTTTTAATGCGCACATTGGCAAAAGTACCGCGCACCATGGCTTCGTGATTGCCTCTTCGAGAGCCGTACGAGTTAAAATCAACTTCGGCCACACCGTTATTTTTTAAATATAACCCGGCCGGGCTTGAAGCTTTAATATTGCCGGCGGGAGAAATATGATCGGTTGTAATGGAATCTCCAAATACAGCTAATACCCGTGCGGCTTTAATATCGTTTAAAGGTTTGGGTGTTTTAGTCATGCCATCAAAGTAAGGAGCACGGCGGATATATGTCGATTTGGCATCCCAGGCATAAGTTTCGGATTTGGGAACTTTAATGGCCTTCCAGTTTTTATCGCCATCAAAAACATTTTTGTAACGCTTGGCAAATAGAGCCGAGGTTATGGATTTAAGTGCTGCTTTTACTTCTTTATTGGTAGGCCAAATATCTTTTAAGAAAACAGGCTTTCCTTTAGAATCCTGGCCTAGCGGTTCGCTATCCCATTTAATATCAATTTTTCCGGCTAAAGCATAAGCCACCACAAGAGGAGGCGAAGCTAAATAATTGGCACGCACATCGCTATGCACGCGGCCTTCAAAATTACGATTGCCAGAAAGAACAGAAGCGGTTACGAGCCCACGTTTTTTATACGCTTCGCCAACGGTAGGATGCAGTGGTCCTGAATTACCAATACAGGTAGTACAGCCATAACCTACCACATGAAAATTGAGTTTTTCGAGATACGGCAAAAGTTTTGTTTTTTCCAAATAGCCGGTTACCACTTGTGATCCGGGAGCAAGCGAGGTTTTAACCCAGGGTTTGGTTTTTAACCCCAGCTTGGCGGCCTTTTTAGCTACAATACCGGCAGCCAGCATCACCGAAGGATTGGACGTATTGGTGCAACTGGTAATAGCGGCAATCACCACATCACCATCGCGTGGCACGTGAGTTACTTTTCCAAAACTAATCGATTCGTTGGAGGCTTCGCCTTTGAAATCCTTGGGACGCAGTCCCTCTTTCTTTTCCAAAAAGGAAGCAGCCACATCTTTTAACAGAACACGGTCTTGCGGACGGCTAGGACCTGCCATTGAAGGTTCTACCGAGGCTAAGTCTAATTCTAAAGTGTCGCTGTAATTGGGCCAAACCGTGTTTTTGGTTACAAACAAGCCTTGGGCTTTTAAGTATTTTTCCACCAGTTCAATTTGTTGTTTGCTGCGCCCGCTTAACTTTAAAAAGTTGAGAGTTTCTTTATCTACCGGGAAAAAACCGCAGGTAGCACCATATTCGGGAGCCATGTTGGCAATGGTAGCGCGGTCGGCCAGGCTTAAATCGAGCATGCCGGGGCCGTAATATTCAACAAATTTTCCTACCACACCTTTTTTACGCAGCATTTGCGTGATGGTGAGCACCACGTCGGTGGCGGTAACTCCTTCACGGGTTTTCCCCAAAAGTTTAAAACCCACAACTTGCGGAATGAGCATGGTAGATGGTTGCCCCAACATGGCCGCTTCGGCTTCAATGCCGCCTACACCCCAACCCAAAATACCCAAACCGTTAATCATGGTGGTGTGTGAATCGGTACCCACCACGGTATCGGGAAAAATTTCGTTTTTATCGTTGGCCATTACCACGCGGCCCAAGTGTTCTAAATTAACCTGATGCACAATGCCGGTATCGGGCGGAACAACTTTAAAATTGTTAAAAGCGTTTTGTCCCCATTTTAAAAATTCATAGCGTTCGCGGTTGCGGCTAAATTCTAAACCAATATTGGTTTTTAAAGCTTTGGACGAACCGTATGCATCTACTTGCACCGAGTGATCGATCACAAGTTCCACCGGTTGAAGCGGGTTAATTTTTTTAGGGTCGCCGCCTAACGCTTTTATGGCATCACGCATGGTGGCTAAATCCACCACGCAGGGGACACCAGTAAAGTCCTGTAAAATGACGCGGGCTGGCATAAAGTTAATTTCGTGTTCGGTTGGGTTGCCAGCAGATTTGGCTAAAATTTCGATATCATTTTTAAAAACGGAGAGGTTGTTTTCGTTTCGGAGTAGGTTTTCAAGTAAAATTCTTAATGAAAACGGTATCTTAGATATATTGTACCCGCTCGCTTCCAGTGCCTTTAAGCTAAAGTAAGAGTAGGTGGTTTTTCCAATTTTGAGGTTCTTTTTGGTTTTAAAACTATCTAGTGAAGGGGTCATAAATATCTCCTAAAAACAAGGATTTTGATTGGGCGCTAAGATACCAGTGTGTTACAATAAATCAATTGATTTCGGGTGGGTAAGGGGAGTTTTGAAAACATCGTATTACGGGCGCATACTCGACACGGCCTTCGACGGTTATATTGCTGTTGATGAAGAAGGCCTTGTTTTAAGCTTTAATAAAAAAGCTTGCGACTTGTTTGGCTATTCCCACGATGATGTGGTGGGCGCTAAACTCGTTGATCTTATTATTCCAACTCAACTACAACATTCCTTTTTTGAACTTTATCCCTCTATTTTGTCTGAAGCCCGCACTCATGGTTTTGAGAAACGTTTTGAAACAAAAGTGTGGGGGAAAAACCATAATGAATTTCCGGTAGAAATAAGTATTTGGACAACGCAAAACGGAAACGAAATTATTTTTAATGCTTTTGTTCACGATATCAGTGAACGCAAAAAATTAGATCAATTAAAAGATGATTTTATTGGCACCGTATCGCACGAGTTAAGAACACCGCTTACCATTGTAAAAGGTGCTATCACCAACTTGCGCGATGGCTTTGTGGGAGCATTAACCAAAGAGCAATTAAAAGTTATTGAAATTGGAAGCCGCAATGTAGATCGCTTGGGACGCATTATTAATAATTTACTTGATCTTTCTCGTCTTGAATCGGGCCATGTAAAAATGAAGCACGAACGTTTAGAAGTATTAAAAATGATTAACGGCTTTGTAGAATCGTTTCAGGCAGAAAGCCCTGAAAAGAAAATTACTATTTCTACTCATTCAAGAGAAATCCCCGATATTTTGGCCGATTCAACTTTAATGACGCAACTGTTTCACAACATAATTTCTAATGCTGTACGATATGCACGTTCACGGGTGAACATAGAATTGAATATTGTGTCTTTAAACGATGTGCCTGTTCATGTGCGCTCGGAAATGTTGATGGAGCAAAATAAAAGTGAATTGATTCAAATTACAGTAAAAGATGATGGTGAAGGAATCCCAGAGGCACAGTTTAACGATCTGTTTAATAAATTTGTACAAATTAATCGTCCTTCTGGTGGTGCTGGTTATAAAGGAACAGGGCTAGGTCTTACTATTTCCAAAGAAATAGTAAGACTTCATCACGGTGGTATTTGGGCCAAAAGTACAGAAGGGGTGGGTTCCACTTTTAATATGGTGTTACCTGTTTATAATGAGGCTATCTTTTTCTCTAAGATATTCAAAAAAATGTCTATGGCAGCCATCGATAAAGGTCAGAATTTAGCTTACTTGCAAGTAGTGCTTAAAGATCCAATGGGTATAACTGTAAAAAACGAATCGAAGGGCTTACAGTTTTTAATGGAGCGTTTGGGCGATGCAATTGAAAACGATATTTTACGTAGAGAAGATATTTTGTTTAGGCACACTTTGGCTAATTGTTTTTCTGTTTTAGCACAAACAACGCGCAAGGGAGCTTACTCTATAGCACAGCGTATTTCTCATATATTGGGTGAAATGCTTGATGCGGATCAATTCTATTCTGGCTATGAAATACAAGTGGGAACAGCCATGTATTTAGCCGATGGTGACGATTTAGAGCAATTAATGAATCATGCGAGTAGGCACATGCAAAGCTTTAGTAAGTCGCGTATTTTACTGGTGGATAATGAAGGTGTTTTGTTGCAGATGTTGACTCTTTATTTGCAAAGCCATGGCTTTGTGGTGGACGTGGCCTTGTCGGCGGAAAAGGCATTAGAAAAAATAAAAACCTTTCGCCCCAATTTACTTGTCCTAGATACAGCCTGTGGTTGGGATCTCTGCTATGCGTTAAAGCAAAACCACGATACAGCGTCTATGCCTATCATTGTGCTTACTGGAAGCCAAGAAACCGGCATTACAGCCAAAGCAAAAAAAGCTCAGGTGGATGAACTTTTATATAAACCCTGTGACGAGAAAAGGTTGGTTGAAGCTATTAAGCAGGCGCTTAAAAAAAAGCAGCCTTCTCTACATTCTCAAAATTTTTTACATCCCTAATTTTACAATACTAAAAAAAAGTAGCTCATTGCCTTTAAGCCTGTTACAAAAGGCAGGTGGCTTTTTCTATTGTTTACATTACCGTTCCCAATTTAAAGACAGCGCGTTTTATAAGCCAAACTATGGTGCACGAAAAGCTTGCGGCCTGTGCCAATATTTTGGGAAGTATTCAGTCGGTATATTGGTGGGATAAAAAAATACAAAAAAGTCGCGAGGTGGCACTTATTCTTAAAACGCAAACTAGCCTTGTAAAGCGCGTTATTAAGCGTGTTAAATTACTTCATCCTTACGAGTGTCCTTGTGTGGTGGCGCTTCCAATTAAGGATGGGAATCTTGCATTTTTACAATGGATTGCTTCGCAAACAAAAGTATGAAATTTATCCGTTCTCAATTTGGAATAGTTCTTCTTGTTTTGCTAGCGTTAACCTGTTGTAAGGAACGCGAAAAGCAGAAAATCAACCAACTCAATGCCGACTCTTTGCGCTATTATCAAAAAGGTGATTTAGAAAAAGCCATTCCCAAAGCGCTTGAAGCTTTAAAATTATCCGAAAAAATATTTGGTTTAGATGACCCTGAGTATGCGGTTCCACTTACTAATTTAGGGTTACTGTATCTTGAACAAGGCAATCAGGCTTTAGCCGACCAGTATTTAATGCAGGCTTACACCATTCGTAAAAATAAGTTGGGAGATGAAGATCCCAAAACTTTGGTGTCGTTACTCAATTTATCGGAAATGTATCGTAAAACAGGCCGTTATATGGACGCCGAGTCGGAAGCGCGTGTTGTTATTGTATTGCGTGAAAAGCTATTAAAGCCAAACGATACCGAATTGGCCCGTTCCTATTATGCTTTGGCCAATACTTATTTTTTACAGGGTAAATATCCGTCAGCCAAGCCTTTGTATGAAAAAGCCCTTGGTATTATGGAAAATAACCCCACGCGTCTTGATAATGAATTGTCATCCAGTATTATGTCGGAATTGGGAGTTATTTATAAAAGGGAAGGTAAGTTTAAAGATGCCATTCCTCTCTACGAAAAAGCCATTGGCTTTGATATTTTAACCTATGGGCGTGAACATCCCAATGTGGGCATGGGGCTTGTGGCCTTGGCCGACAATTATTATTACTCGGGCAATGTGGCCATGGCCGAGCAGCATTACAATCAGGGTTTGGAGATTTTACAAAAAGCATTTGATCCGTACGATGCCCGTTTAATTCCCCTTTATGAAAAAGTAGCATTATTTTGCGAAAAAACAGGCAAACCTCAAAAAGCCGCCGAGTTTAGAGACAGGGTAAAAAGGATAAAACAAGTCAGCCAGCACTAAGAAGTATCTGTCCTGATAATGCCGTCAATTTTCTTGACCACCGCGCTATTATTTGGTTTATGTCGCCCGTTCAAGGTTTCTTAAGCTGCACTTTATAGAACGGCTAGCATTAAAGGGGTTTATGATATCACTTAAAAAAGCATTTACATCCTCGGTAGGTCTTAAATTTTTGATGGGTTTATCAGGCTTAGCCCTGATGGGCTTTATTATCACTCATTTGTTGGGCAATTTACCACTCTACAGTAGCTCACCCGATCCTTATAATACTTACGTTCAAAAGTTACATAGCTATGGGCCACTCTTGACCGTTGCCGAATTTGGTCTTTTGGGCCTTTTTCTGTTTCATATTGTTTTAGCCATTGCCGTGACCATTAAAAACAAAGCCTCTCGTCCGGAAGATTATAAAAAATTACAAGGTAAAGGTGCCGCTACCAGTACGGTAAGTTCGCGCAACATGGCGATTTCTGGTTTGTTTTTACTTGTTTTCCTGGTGATTCACATTGCCGATTTTCGTTTTGGACCAGGCATGGCTGATGGCTATACCACCACACTTCATGGTGAAGAAACCCGTGATTTATACAAGTTAGTGGTGGAAGAATTTAGCGAGCCTGGCGAAGTAATTTTTTATGTGGTGTGTATGATTGCTATTGGTTTTCATATACGTCATGGCTTTTGGAGCGCTTTTCAGTCGCTTGGCTTAACACGCGCGCGTAACACCAAAACGCTGCAGAATTTAAGCACATTGTTAGCTGTTATTTTATCGTTGGGATTTTTATTTATTCCCATCGTGATTTATTTCCGGGGGTAAGATCATGGTATTAGATTCACGTATTCCGGATGGACCGCTTTCCCAAAAATGGGAAAAATGCAAATTTGATTTAAAGCTCGTCAATCCGGCCAATAAACGCAAATACACTATTCTCGTTGTGGGCACGGGTTTAGCCGGTGCCTCAGCTGCGGCTTCACTGGCCGAAATGGGCTATAATGTAAAAAGTTTTTGCGTACAAGATTCTCCTCGCCGCGCACACTCCATTGCGGCCCAAGGTGGTATCAACGCTGCTAAAAATTATCCCAACGATGGTGATTCGGTTTATCGCTTGTTTTACGATACCATTAAAGGCGGCGATTACCGTGCGCGCGAAGCTAACGTTTATCGTTTAGCGCAAAATTCAGCCAATATCATTGATCAATGCGTGGCCCAAGGTGTTCCATTTGCCCGCGAATATTCCGGTGAACTGGCCAACCGTTCTTTTGGTGGCGCTCAAGTATCCCGTACTTTTTATGCCAAAGGCCAAACCGGCCAGCAGCTTCTTTTGGGAGCCTACGGCGCGCTCATGCGTCAGGTTGAATTGGGTAAAGTAAAACTCTATTCCCGTACCGAAATGCTGGATGTTGTGATGATTGACGGCAAAGCGCGTGGTATTATCACACGTGATCTTGTAACCGGCGCCATCGAAAAATTTGCCGGCGATGCAGTTATTTTAGCTACCGGTGGTTATGGCCGTGTGTATTATCTTTCTACCAACGCCATGAACTCCAACGTAACAGCGGCTTTCCGTTGTTATCGCAAAGGTGCTTTCTTTGGAAATCCTTGCTACACGCAAATTCACCCTACCTGTATTCCTGTATCCGGTGATCATCAGTCTAAACTCACTCTTATGAGTGAATCGCTGCGTAACGATGGTCGTGTATGGGTGCCCAAGAAAAAAGAAGATTGTAAAAAAGACCCCAACACCATTCCCGAAGAAGATCGTGATTATTATTTGGAACGCAAGTATCCAAGCTTTGGTAATTTGGTGCCTCGCGATGTGGCCAGCCGCAATGCCAAGCAAATGTGCGATGAAGGACGCGGTGTGGGCGAAAGTGGATTGGCGGTTTATTTAGATTTTAGAGACGCCATTAAGCGCGATACCGAAAAAGTAGTGCGCGATAAATACGGCAATTTGTTCCAGATGTATGCGCAAATTACCGGCGAAGATCCATATAAAACGCCCATGCGTATGTACCCTGCGGTGCATTACACCATGGGTGGATTATGGGTAGATTATCATCTCATGACCACTATCCCTGGCTTATTTGCCTTGGGTGAAGCTAATTTCTCCGATCACGGTGCCAACCGCTTGGGCGCATCGGCACTCATGCAGGGCTTATCGGATGGTTATTTTGTTATCCCGTCTACTATTGGTGATTATCTTGCTAAAATTGGACCTCAGAAAAATAGCACCGACACTCCCGAATTTAAAAAAGCCGAAGATGAAGTAAAAGCCGGTATCAAAAAATTACTCGATGTGAGCAAAACCGGAACGCGTTCGGTGGAATCGTTCTATCGCGAGCTTGGTTTTATCATGTGGGATTATGTGGGTATGTCACGTACAGCCGAAGGATTAAAAACCGCCATTGGTAAAATTCAAAAGCTCCGTGATGAATTCTGGAAGACGGTAAAAATTCCCGGCAGTAACGAAGAATTGAATAAAAACCTCGAAATGGCTGGCCGCGTAGCCGACTTTTTTGATTTAGGCGAGCTGATGGCGCGCGATGCTTTAAACCGCAGTGAATCATGCGGTGGACACTTTCGCGAAGAATCACAAACGCCCGAAGGTGAAGCACAGCGTATTGACGATCAATTTTCGTACGTGTCAGCCTGGGAGTATAAGGGCAACAACGCAGAACCAGTGCTTCATAAGGAAGAATTAAAATTTGAAAATGTGCATTTGAGTCAGCGCAGTTATAAGTAGGAGATAAAATGTCATCCAAAACTATGACCATTCATTTGGAAGTTTGGCGCCAAAAAAATAATCAGGATACGGGCCGTCTGGAAAAATACACACTCGATACCGTTTCACCCGACATGTCCTTTTTGGAAATGCTCGATGTATTAAACGAAAAGTTAATTAAGGAAAACATTGCTCCCGTAGAATTTGATAGCGATTGCCGCGAAGGTATTTGCGGGATGTGTTCGTGCATGATTAATGGCCAGGCTCATGGCCCTCAAACAGGCAATGCTACCTGCCAGCTGCACATGCGCTCGTTTAAAGATGGTGATACGGTTGTTGTAGAACCCTGGCGCGCCAAGGCTTTCCCGGTAGTGAAAGATTTAGTGGTGGATCGCAGCGCTTTCGATCGCATCATTATGGCTGGTGGTTATACCTCGGCTAAAACTGGCCCTCATCCCGATGCCAACACACATCTTATTCCCAAAGACATTGCCGATTTAGCGATGGATGCTGCAACGTGCATTGGTTGTGGGGCTTGCGTGGGTGCTTGTCCCAATGCTTCGGCCTCGCTCTTTACAGCGGCCAAAGTAAGCCAGATGGCGCTTTTGCCACAAGGACAGGCCGAAGCCGCGCGTCGTGTGGTGAAAATGGTGGAACGCATGGATGCCGAAGGATTTGGTAATTGCACCAACATTGGTGAATGTTCGAGTGCGTGTCCCAAAGAAATTTCTATCGATTTTATTTCAAAAATGAAACGTGAATACCGGAAAGCAATTTTATCCGGTGGAGATATTTAGTATGGCTTATTCCAACAACATTAAAATTCCTGCCAGTGGCTCTAAAATTACTCTTAAAAACGGAAAATTAACCGTGCCCGATAACCCGATTATCCCTTTTATCGAAGGTGATGGAACCGGTCCGGATATCTGGAATGCGTCCGTCATTGTTTTTGATGCGGCTGTTGAAAAAGCTTACGGCGGTAAACGTAAAATTAACTGGCTTGAAATTTTTGCCGGTGAAAAAGCAAAAGCCACCTATGGCGAAAATTGCCCTCCCAATTTTTTACCCGATGAAACCACTGAGGTAATTAAAGAATATCTCGTTGCTATTAAAGGCCCGCTCACCACACCCGTGGGCAAAGGAATTCGTAGTTTAAACGTGGCACTGCGCCAGATTTTAGATTTGTACGTGTGCTTACGCCCTGTACGTTATTTTAGCGGTGTACCATCACCCGTAAAACGCCCCGAAGATATCGACATGGTGATTTTCCGTGAAAACTCCGAAGATATTTATGCCGGTATCGAATGGGAAGCGGGTACGCCCGAAGTAAAAAAGATGATTGCGTTCTTGCAGAACGAAATGGGTGTTAAAAAAATCCGTTTTCCAGAAACTTCCGGTATTGGTGTAAAGCCCGTCTCTGAAGAAGGAACAAAACGTTTAGTACGCTCGGCTGTTGAATATGCCATCACTCAAAAACGTAAAAATGTAACGCTCGTGCACAAAGGTAATATTATGAAGTTTA